>NZ_FOXB01000038.1 GCF_900115615.1 Hydrogenimonas thermophila
AAAAGGACTTGCAAATATGACGATAACTTTACAGCAGAGCTTTTTGAGCAAGAATATGTTTAAGGTTAGTTTTAAATTTCATTGGATTTGGCTGGCAGGAAGAATATAAAGTGGTTCACTGCTACCATTAAAGCAGGTTCTATCTAATCTATCTGGAAGTTTAAAAGTCATCTCTGCATCACTGCAGTTTTTTTGGATTATGATATCACCATCTTTTTTAATAAAACAACTTTTTCCTATTGCCTTAATTGGCTTATTATCATTAAAAACAAATGCATCACAAGCTAACAGAGGAATTTTCAATGCTATACTGAAAGTTTTAAGCATAACATATGTTACTTTTATAGCCATAAAACTACCTGGACCCTTTGCATAATAGAGTCTAGTTAAATTATAATGCTTGCTTACTTCATCTAATATTTTAGGTAATGCTTTGGATGTTTTTTCTTTACTCTCAAAAGACTCTATTAACAAACCTTTTTCATACAAGCCAACAAGCAGTGGCGATGTCACACCTATTACAAGTAGTTCTACTTCTTTTTTATTAGGCAAAGCTTTTTGCAAATGACAAACTCTCGTTTACTTTTAATGTTATAACTTCATATGCATCAACTTCTTTAAGCAATGCTACTGTCAATTTATGATTCAAATCATGACTTCCAGCAAAAGCTTTATATTCACCTAGAATTGGCATACCCAATACCTTTAAATCTCCTATTGCATCCAAAATCTTATGACGTACAAATTCATCATCAAAGCGTAAACCTTCAGGATTCAAAACTTTGTTGTCATCAAGAACTATTGCATTCTCCAAACTACCGCCAAGTGCTAAATTTTTACTGCGAAGGTATTGTACTTCTTTTAAAAAACCAAATGTTCTAGCACGTGATATTTCATTTATAAAATTGGTTTTTGAAAATATAAAACGTCTATGTTGTTCAGCTATAACAGGGTGATTAAAACGAATTGTAAAATCAAAGAGTGCATTCTCTGAAGGGTGTAAAGAGACATATTTGTCTCCATCTGAAACTTTAATAGTTTTTTTAATGCGTAAAATTCTCTTTCCTGCTGACTGCTCTTCAATACCTGCTTCATCAAGCATCATACAAAAACTGGCAGCACTACCGTCCATAATAGGCATTTCATTGTCATTTAGTACAACACGCAAATTATCTATGCCATATGCATATAGGGCTGAAAGAAAATGTTCTATGGTAGAGACAGTAACTCCATCTTTTCCAATTACTGTAGCCATTTGTGTATCTACAATATTATCAGGATGGAGTGGAATTGTAACACCTTGATCTTCACGATAAAATAGAATACCACTATTTACATCTAGTGGTTCTAATCGTAATTTTATAGGCTTTCCTTTATGCAACCCAATACCAACACTATCTACACTTTTAGCAATAGTTCGTTGTTTTATCATTCTTTATAACCCTTATATCTGCATTAAAAAATAAAGCTTTAATAAACTAATATACCATAAATTAAATTATTATTCTCTTCTATCTATCATTTTCCTTGCAACTTTCATTACCTGACTTATATTGTCATGAATCCAATGTCCATCCATCCACTCTATAGGTCTGACCTCAACTCCTTGCACTATAACACCAAAATGAAGATGATCCCCTAGTGCTAAACCAGTTTTTCCTGTCTTTGCTATAACACTATTTCGTGAAACATCATCACCATCTTTTACCAACAGTGTAGAACAGTGTCCATAAATCGTATAAAGTCCCAAACCATGGTCAATTAAAGGCATATTACCGTAAATCCCGTTGTATCCTGAGAAAACTACTCTTCCAGGATTAGAACTCTTAATTTTTGCCATCTTTACACTTGCTAAGTCCAATCCCAAATGATACGATTCACTTACTAATTTACCATTATAATAGTAAAATCTATGATCACCAAAACTAGCTACTTTTTTTGCATTTTTTAATGGATAAAAAGGTTTAATATTCCAGTGTTTAATTAATGCATCTGACACATTACTACTAAGAGAATGTATTAAGTCTTCATTTTTTTCTCTGACTGTTTCATTAATGAGTTTGAACTGTTTTAATGGATCACTTATACTTGCAGTTTCATCAAACTCAGTAGACAAATCTGCTATCTTACCCTCTAAAAATCTCTTTTTCAACTTTATCTTAGAGTGCCTATAACGATAGTTTTCTACATATAAAGGTATATGAGCTTTGCTTCTATTACCTGCAAGATCAGTAACTTCAACCCAAGCACGAAATCTTTTTTGTGTTACAGGCCAGGCTATCAATGCGACATAATATCCATCTTTATAAAAAGGCTCTGGTTTAAAAACTTTACCAAAATTTGTATGAACTTCAATTTTATCCAGATACTCATCTTTTGCACCAAATACAACAATGGCACTGCCGCCTCTTACAATTTTATATGAGTTTGATAAAACAAAAGCCTGAGGACGTTTTGAATCAATTGTTATTTTTACACTTTTGGTACTTTCATTGCCTTTCATAAAGTTCCATTGACTACCATCTGTTGCAATAATAGTCATAGTTGCACTTTTTGTACGCCTGTCCCATCCTGCTTTTGGCAACTGCACCGCAATATCAAGTTCTTGTTGTGGATTTTGGACTTTTTCATCCAAAACTGTAAAATCACTCTTTCCATCGTTTAAAATAACTTTATATGAGCGTATTCCACTACTATCTGACAAATGAACTTTCAGTGGCTGCTTTAAATTCCAAAAGAGTGAAGAAGGTACAGATATTTTAGGCGGAACTCTTTCAAATATTGGTGAATTTGCTAAATAGACAACACCACCTATAATAGAAAGGAATAGAAGCAGTAAAAGAGAAGTACCTAACCCTTTTTTATTTTGTCTCATTATTAAAATCTCCTATTTAATTTTTATAATTCTTTAGTTATTTTATCTAATAAACAGTTTACTAGATTATCTTTAGTTATATTTCTGACAGTATATCCTGCAGCTCTAACATGTCCCCCTCCTCCAAAACTCTCAGCAATTTTTGAAACATTTACATAGTTTTTGCTTCTTAATGAAACTTTTAAAGAGCCATCGCTCTCTTCTCTGATTAGAAAACCAACCTCAACAGTAGCTAATGAACGTGCATAGTTTACCAAGTCATCTGTATCATTTACAGTTGCACCACTTTGTTCAAACATTTTTTGTGTAACTTCTAACCCTGCAACTTTAGCATTTAAATATAGTTTAAGTGTTTGCAAAGCTAACGGGAGAAGCCTTAATTTACTTAATGGTTCATTCTCTTTGAGATTACGGGCTATAACATCTGGTTTAACACCATACTCAATCAACTCTTTGGCAAACTCAAAAACTCTTTTATCTACTCCTTCATATGAAAAAAAGCCTGTATCACTTACAAGAGCAGTATAAAAATTTTCAGCTGCCTCTTTTGGCATAGGCCACTTTGAAATAGAAACAAGTTTGTAAACTACCTCTGAAGCACTTGCAAATTCAGGTTCAATAATATTAATATCACCATAATTACTATTGCTTTGATGGTGATCAATATTTATAAGTTTAACTCCCAAAGGTATATCTATTCCTAAACGATCAAAACTTCCACAGTCTACACTGATAATTAAATCTGTTTTATCAGATATTGCAGACTTGATTTTATCAAATCCAGGCATCCACGATAAAAACTGAGGCAAAGGTCTAGATACATAAACTGCATCAACTCTTTTTTGCAGTTTTTTTAAAACCCACCATAAACCTAGCCCTGAACCTAATGTATCAGGATCTGGATTAATGTGACCAACAATTGTAATATATGAAGATTTTTCAATTAGTTCTTTAGCATTATTGTAATTCATCGGCATTATTTTATCTAAAAAACTATATTTTTTTATTCGCTTTATAAACAAAAGCCAATACTTCAGCAACTGCCTGATAAAACTGTTCCGGTATCTCCTCTTCAATATCTACATTTTTATAAAGTTCACGGGCAAGTGGAGGATTTTCTACAATTTGTATGTTATGTTCGCGAGCAATCTCTTTGATTTTTAGTGCAACCAAATCAGCTCCTTTTGCAACTACTTTAGGAGCTTTCCCCTCATTCTCTTTATATTGCAAAGCAACAGCAAAATGTGTTGGGTTTGTAATAACAACATCAGCATTTGGCACTTCTGCCAACATACGTTTTCTTGACATCTCCATCATTTTTTGTCTAATTTTTGCTTTTATTTCAGGATTACCCTCCATCTGTTTCATCTCATCTTTAACCTCTTGCTTGGACATGCGCAAACCCTTAAAATAGTTATAGCGCACAAATGCCAAATCTATAAAAGCCAAAACAAGCAAAAGAGCTAACATTACCATTGCCAATATAACTACTCTGTCAGAAAGCCATAACAGTTGCTGAGGCAAAGGTGCACGTATTATGCTCTGCAACTCTTCTATAAAACCTAAAAATACTGTAAAAGCTGCCGTAAAAACTGCACCAACTTTGAGTGTTATTTTTACACCTTCAATCAGTTTCTTTAAAGAAAAAAGGTTTTTAAAACCCTTAATTGGATTTAATTTTCCAAAATCTGGAACAAGAGGTTTGGTTGTAAATAAAAATCCAAACTGCATCCAAGCAGCAATTAATCCCGCTAGTGCTACAGGTAGTGCTACTGGCATTACCATCATTCCAATCTCAAGAAGGGTATGAATTGTCATATCTACCAGCATATCGTAAGTAATGTCATACCCAATAAAACTTATATAGTAGTGATATAATCCTTGTAAATGCTGTAAAATCCAACTAAAAAGCCCCCAAGTTACAACTACTGCTACAAGAAGGGTAATGAATCCAGAAGTATCAACACTTTTGGGAACATTACCCTCCTTTCTAGCATCTTCTATCCTTTTACTGGTGGGTTCTTCAGTTTTTTCTAAATCGTCAGCCATTTAACTCAGGTAACTATCTTCATTGAAAGGTCAATCCAGCGTGATTGGTGTATGATGCTGCCTGAACTTATTGCATCTACACCACTGTTTGCTACATCACGGATATTTTCTATAGTAATATTACCACTAGCTTCAAGCAATACACCAGGAAAGTTTTCATTGCGATAATTCACGACTTCTCTAATTTCTTGAACTTGCATATTGTCGCACATCACAATATCTGCTCCAACATTCATTGCCCTTATGGCTGCTTCTAAACTTTCACACTCTATTTCAATCTTTGTAGTAAAAGGAATTTTCTTTCTTGCAAGGGCAATAAACTCTTCAAGATTATCTATTAGACTCATATGTGTATCTTTAAGCATCAAAGCATCATCAAGACCCATACGGTGATTTACTGCTCCACCAACTCTTACTGCATACTTTTCAAAATTTCTAAGCATCGGTCGAGTTTTGCGTGTATCTAGCAATAAAACGTTGGTACCTTCCAAAGCTTTGACATAAGTTTGAACTTGAGTTGCTATAGAGCTAGCATGTAAAAGCATATTTAAAAGTGTACGTTCAGCTGCTAACAAATCTGCAGCATAACCTATTATTTTTACAATTATATCACCCTTTTCAAAATATTCTCCATCACGCTTATGCCAATAGAGATCTAGATTGCAAAACTCAGCCAAAGCTTCAAGATATGGCTCACCAGCTACAACACCATTACTTTTGGCAATGACCTGAGCAGTCGCCTCTTTTCTGGGTGCTACCCGTCCAAACAGATCACCACGCCCAATATCTTCAAGTAAGACCTCTTTTACAAACTCTTGGATTATCATAGTTCCAACATTCTTTCAAGAGCAATATTAGCCCATTTTCTTGTATTTTCATCTACAAAAATCTCATTAACAACTTCACCCTTCTCAATCTCTTTCAGGGTTTTATATACATCTTCTAATGTAGTTTCATTCATTGTAGGACACTCAGGTTTTGTAGAAGATAGAACATATGTATTCTTATCACGCATTCTATGTACAAGATTATACTCAGTCCCTACTGCAACCTTCTGATCTTCAGGAAGTTCATTGACATACTTAATAAGCTGACTTGTAGAACCGCAAAAATCGCTGACAGCTACAACTGCTGGATCACACTCTGGGTGAACTGCAATCTTTATACCTGGATATCGTTTTCTATAAAACTTTACATCATCAACAGTAAATAGCTGATGCACTGAACAAAATCCGTCATAACAGATAATATCTGCTTCATTAGGATCTTTTCCATCGCCTATAACACACGATTTCAATCCCATCATATTGGCAATATTTTGTCCTAAACATCTGTCAGGAACAAAAAGAATCTTTTTTCCGCTGGCAAGTCCCTTTTCTATGATTTTATAAGCATTAGAGCTGGTACATACCATTCCACCCATTTCACCAACTTTTGCCTTAACTTCAGCACTAGAGTTAATGTATGTAATTGGCAAAATCTCTTCTTTTTTAATTCCGGCTTTTTCCATAAATGCTACAGACTCATCATAGTAAGTACTATCAATCATTCTTGCCATAGCACAACAAGCAATTTTTGGCATAGCCACTCTCTTTTGTGGAGCTATTACCTTTACACTTTGTCCCATAAAGCCAACACCGCAAAATACAACCCATTCATTGTTATCTGCTTTACATCTTCGTGCAAGCTCTAGACTGTCTCCCGTAATATCTGCCAATTCAAACACTTCATCACGCTGATAATAGTGTGCAACAAGTGTTACAGGCAACTTCTCTTTTAATTCAAGAATTTTCTCTTTCAATTCATTTTGTTCCATAAATAAAATCTCCTTTTTAGCTTGAAAGAGACTTCAGCAAAATACTATCTACTGAAACCTTTCATGAATGCAATAAAATCAAGCTTTTAATAGCGTTATAACCATTTTTACTCTATAATTGGTCCTAATTTTACCATAAAGAGAAGAGTCAATGGAATTTTTCAACAATATCAACAATATATTCTTCCTTGTAGCCTATCTAGTTGGAGGAATACCATTTGGTTTGATACTGGCAAAAATGTTTGCCAATGTAGATATAAAACAGAGCGGCAGCAAAAGTATTGGAGCAACGAATGTTCTTCGTGTTGTAAAAGAGAAAAACCCGACATTAGCAAAAAAACTTGCAATAGCAACAATACTTCTTGATGCATTTAAAGGTATTGCTGTACTCTTAGTTGCAAAATTTATGGGAATGCCTGATGCGACACTATGGGCAATTGCCGTTCTTGCCGTTGCTGGACACTGCTTTAGCCCTTATTTAATGTTTGAAGGAGGCAAAGGTGTTGCTACAGGTGTCGGAGTATTGGCATTTATGTTACCTGATGTAACAGCCATTGCACTTGTTGTTTGGTTTATACTGGGTAAAACTTTACGAATATCTTCATTAGCTTCACTCGGTGCATTAGCTGCTCTAATCATTGCAAGCTATGTTATCTACCCAGAAATTCCAAATATCTACTCACATGCACCTATATGGATTATTTCTATTATTGTAGTTTATAAACATATACCAAATATCATTCGTCTTATTAAAGGTCAAGAGAAACGTGTAGCATGACCATTTCTATTCAAAACCTTTCATTTAAGGCAATAATAGGTATTCTTGATTTTGAGCGTCTATCTCCTCAACGCATAGAAGTTGAGTGTGAAATAAAATATACGTATAAAAAAGAAGAAGCTAACTTTATTGATTATGCAGAAGTAGCTTCTTTAATAGAGTCAACAATGAAATCTGAAAAGTTCCTTCTTATTGAAGATGCTTTAGAGAGACTTTTTCCGCTTTTAAAAGATAAATTCCCTCAAATAGAAACAATGAAAATCACTATTTGCAAACCTGATATTATGCCTAACTGCAGGGTTTCAGTAACTGATTTTCATACCTTTCTTTAATTTTTTTTGAAATAGAGTTTAAATAAATCTAAAAATATGCTATAATCCTGCTTAAATTTTACACCCTAAGGACTGCTAACTATGCGTATACTGATTGTAGAAGATGAAACCACAGTAAACAAAACTCTTTCAGAAGGGTTAAACGAGTTCAATTATCAAACAGATTCGGCAGAAAACTTCAAAGATGGAGATTATTATCTCGATATCCGTAACTATGATTTGATTTTAGCAGATTGGATGTTACCAGACGGTAGTGGTTTGGAGTTAATCCAAAAAGCTAAGGCAAACAATCCAAAAACTGCTGTTATTATTCTATCTGCACGTGATGACAAAGAGAGTGAAATTGAGGCTCTTGAAGCAGGTGCTGACGACTATATTAAAAAACCTTTTGATTTTGATATCCTTATTGCTCGTATTAAAGCACGCCTTAGATTTGGTGGAAGCAATGTAATAGAGATTGATTCTCTTAGCATTAATCCACAAGAAGAGAAAGTCGTTTACAAAGGCAAAGAGATTGAACTTAAAGGTAAACCTTTTGAAGTTCTTACACATCTTGCACGACACAGAGATGAAATTGTATCAAAAGAGCAACTTCTTGACGCAATTTGGGAAGAGCCTGAATTGGTCACTCCAAATGTCATTGAAGTAGCAATTAATCAAATCAGACAAAAAATGGACAAACCTTTAGGTATTCAAACAATTGAAACTGTTCGCAGACGCGGCTACCGATTTTGCTATCCTCAAAAAAATAGCGAAGAGCAATAAAATAAAACTTTACAATAATGAGGGAGAAAAAGATATCTCCCTCTACTCCATCCTTCAATAAAGGCACCAAATGGTTGCTAATCGATCCATACGAAATCAGTTTCTTACACAATTAATCATAGCATCTTCTATACTTCTTATTATATTTTCAACCATGCTATATGCTTATATCAAGCAGTCAATTTATGATGAGTTGTCACAACAGCTTGTCAAACAAGCACGATATATTGTACAAACATTTCCAGACTATGAAGAGGGAGAGAAGATTGATGCTAAAAACCTAAAAAATGCCTTGCAAATTACTGCAAAAGTGATCCCTCCTCCTCATCGATTTTACAGTTCTATTGAATGGCGTGAACGTGAATCAAATGGTCGATATTTTATTGATTTAATATACCCATACAATTTAAAATCTCAAACTTATCTGCTTGTCAGCAAAGATATAACAAATGTAAGCAGTATGCTTAAAAAAATACTTAGGTCAATTATTATTATTAACCTTATCAGTCTTATTCTTATTGTTCTATATGCATTTGGTCTCTCTGCTATGCTTCTAGTGCCAATTACAAGATTGACAAAAAAATTATCATCTTTAAATGAAAACTTTCTTACAACAATCGATACAAAAACTCTGCCCGAAGAGTTTGTACCTCTTGGTGAATCTATCAATAAACTAATAAACAGAATTCAAACATTTGTTAAATATCAAAAAGAGCTTTTTATTGGCGCAGCACATGAACTGAAAACACCTTTAAATGTAATGAAATTAAAAAATGATGTAACACTAATAAAAAAGCGTGAACCGGAAAAGTATATTGAAGCACTTCAACTTTCAAATAAGACCATTTTAGAAATGAATCAAATGATAAGCTCAATTTTAGAGATAGGTCGTCAAGAAGGAGCGCATTTTGAATTGCCACAAACTATAGATATAATTGACTTTATTCGTAAAAAAGGTGAAGATTTTGCACTTTTAGCAAAATCTGAAAATAAAACACTTAAACTTGATCTGCAACCAAAAAGTGTTGTTGGCTGTATACAAACAACTCTTCTTAATCAAATAATTCAAAACTTTCTTCAAAATGCTATTAAATTTACTCCAAAGGGTAAAAAAATCATATTAAAAACTAGACAATATGATGAAAATAAAATAAAGATAGAAGTAATTGATGAGGGTCCAGGAATTGATGAGAGTATCGATCTATTTGCTCCGTTCAAAAGATTAGGGAATGCACCAGGAGCTGGTTTAGGACTCTTTTTAGCTAAATCAGCAGCTGACGCTATGGGGGCACATATATCAATTAAAAATAGAAAAGATGGAAAAAGTGGAGCTGTAGCAACACTAATTTTGACTACAACACCACAATGTGAGCTTCCAATAAATTAACTAAAGAGATAAAGAAATATCTATTTAATGTTTGACTAAGGTTACATAGGATATAAATCACAAAAATTTAATTCGGAAGGTTACAATATGGCATTGATGATTACTGATGAGTGTATTGCTTGTGATGCATGTAGAGATGAATGTCCAAACGGAGCAATTGAAGAAGGTGATCCTATATATATTATAGATCCAGACAGATGTACAGAGTGTGTTGGGCACTATGATGAACCAGCATGTATTGCAGTATGCCCAGTTGATTGTATTATTCCGGATCCAGATAATGTTGAAAGCGTTGAAGAGCTAAAATTTAAATTTGAGCATCTACAGAACGAACAATAATGGCAAAACGCACCGCCATCATTGATATTGGGTCTAACTCCGCCAGGATGGTGGTGTTTGAAAGAACCAGCCGTTTTGGTTTCCATCTGATTAATGAGACAAGAAGTCGTGTACGTATTAGTGAGGGAGCCTATGACAATAACGGTCATCTGCAATCAGAAGCCATAGATAGAGCCATTTCTGCTCTATCTCAATTTTTAATAATAGCACGCAGCTATAAAACACATAAAATTCTTTGCGTTGCAACTTCAGCAGTTAGAGATGCCCCAAATAAAAAATATTTTCTCAAAAGAGTTGAAAAAGAGTTAGGACTTAAAATAAAAGTTATAGATGGTAAAAAAGAGGCTTGGCTTGGAGGAGTGGCTGCTGCAAATCTTTTACCAATAACTGACGGCATTACCATAGATATTGGCGGTGGTTCTACAGAACTAGCACTCATCCAAAATAGACGTATTGTAGAAACCTTTTCATTAGATATTGGAACAGTAAGACTAAAAGAGCTCTTTTTTGATAAAAAACTACCTATTGAAGATGCAAAAGAATACATAAACCATACTCTTGCAAAACTTCCTGAAACATTTAAATCTAAACAAGCAATTGGTATTGGCGGTACAATACGTGCAATTGCGAAAGCTATAATGCAACGCAATGAGCATCCAATAGAAAAAGTACATGCCTTCAGCTTTTCAATTAAGGATGAAGGTAAGTTCATTCAAAAAGTATCGCAATCACCAATAATGAAACTTAAAAAAATTGGAATAAAAAAAGATCGTTTAGATACAATTAGACCAGGAGCTCTTATCTTTTGGAATCTGTTAGAAAAAATCGGTGCTCAAAATGTAATTAGCAGTGGAGTAGGAGTAAGAGAGGGACTGTTTTTAAGTGATCTTCTTAGAAACAGTAATCATCTATTTCCTCATAACTTTAACCCTAGTGTTAGAAGTTTGCAGGATCGTTTTTCTATAGATACAAAACTAGCTGCAAATATCTCTTCAACAGCAGAAGCTATATTTAATGCTCTTCAAGAACCATTCAAACTTCCTAATGATGCAAAAAAACATATAAAAATAGCTGCAAAACTTTCTCAAATAGGTATAGGGCTAGATTTCTACGGATATCATAAACATAGTGCTTATATGATTATGAATAATCTTAACTACGGATTTACTCACGAAGAGATGATTTTAATAGCAACTCTTATACGCTTCAATAAACGCAGATTGCCAAAAAACAGTTTTACTCGTCCATATAAAAAACTGTTGCCAGATGATAAAACACTCTCTTGGCTTAGTTACATTGTATCACTATCACAAACAATACATTTTAGCAGGGAAAAAGGTAAAGTGAGTGTTACATACAAAAATGGGGTTTTAAACATAGATACACCATTTGATAACTATCTTGCAAAAGAGCGAATTAAAGAGTTGGAAAAACCTGCATCAATTGCTATTTTATTCTCTTAACAATGGGTACAGTTAAAACTGTGTACCCATTGTAAATTCAAAGCTAGATGTCTGATCACCCTCTTTGCTCATCAAAGGATTTGCAAATATTAGGTTAATTGGTCCCATTGGAGAGAACCACTCAATAGCAACACCCGTTCCTGCACGTTTTTCATCAGTAAAAGCATCTTCTCCTATCATTCCATAATCAAAGAAAAATGAGAGTCTCATTTTTGCTGACTCAATCAATGGTATACTAGCTTCTACAGAGTTAGAAAACATATATTTGCCACCAAGCAGATATCCATTTTCATCTTTTCTAGATATCGATCCTGACTGATATCCACGAACAGATCGAATCCCTCCCATAAAAAACTTTTCATTTACAGGCAAATTTTGATCCCAAGGAATAAAACCTACCTGTGCTTTATATCTTAAAATCAAATCATAGTTTATATAATCTTCCAAGCCCTTATAGGTAGCAAACCTTAGATAGTTTTTATTAAACTTAGCATCACCGCCAAGTCCTGCAAATTCACTGCTTGCACTAAAAATCATACCTTCTCTAGGCATATAGTAGTCATCTGTATTATTAAAACGTATTGCAGGAGTTATTGCACTGGTAGTAAATGCTCTGCCATCATAAAGAGCAAAATCAGGATAAGTAGGGTCCATCCCAGTTAGTTCAGTTGTAAAATATTGATAAGTTACTGAAGAGTTCCAATATCTTGCAATCTTTTTCCCAACTGTCAGAGACCCACCCTTCTTATTTTGCGTATAGTCATATGACTCATATACAGAGTTAAATAGATTAACACTGGCACTATAATCAGAATCCCAAACTCTAGGATTTGTAATACTAAAATTAAAGTTACTTCGATGCTTGGAGAAATCTAAGCTAAGTCCGAGTGCTATACCACTTCCAAAAACATTACGATCGTTAATTGAAGCATTTATGATAAAACCATCGTAGCTTCCGTATCCACCACCAACCATAATATTACCGGTTTGAGTCTCTTTTACATTTACAACCAACTCCATCTCATGGTCATTTATGCGTCTTTCATCTATTACAACACTTTCAAAATATCCTGTACGCATCAATGCTGATTTAGAATCTTTTATATCAGTTAGAGAGTATGTATCACCTGGAGCCAAGTATACTTCTCTTCGTATAACTCTATCTAGTGTTCTATTATTACCGGTTATGATTACATCTTTAATATATACTTTATTTCCAGGAATTACCATATAGTTCAAAACAACTTTATGGTTCTTTGGATCTTTTTTAAAGTCAGGGATTACACGTACATATGCATACCCTATATCTGCAATCTTTTTCTTGATGTTTTCCATATCTTTGCGCATCTGCTCAATATCAAACACTTCACCCTTACGAAGCTTCAAATCCTCTTCAAGTGTTTTAACATCAATAACAGGATCTTCTAAAACTATTTTAATATCTTTAACCTCATAAACAGGTCCCTCAGTAATTTTATAATCCAAAATGGCACTGTACCGATTAAAATCTACTCTTAGCAAAGGATCATCAATTTGAGCATCTAAATATCCATGCCTCATATAAAAATCTCGAATACGTGGAGCATCATACTGTAGTTGGTCTATTTTAACTTTTCCATCATTAAATCCCCACAACCAACCCATAAAGTCGCGCTCTTTATTTGCCATTACAGACTCAAGATCACCTTTACTAAAACTTTTTGCTCCACAAAGATTTAATTTTTCAATAATGATATTTTCACCTTTATTGACTGCAAACTCTATTTTGACACTTCCATTTTTAAGTGGTTTGGTATCTACTTCTACAACGGTATCAAAATATCCTTCTTGTTCAACTATCCCAAGAAGAGTAGCTTTAGCTTTTTCTATACGCTCTTCATCATAGATATCACCTTTTTTCAAGCCAATTTGTGACAATATCTCATCTTTTTTATTTTCACCATAACCACTCAACTCAACCTGCGATATTACAGGCTTCTCAGTAAAATGAAACGTTAAAACACCTCGCTCTTCAGTAACCCATATATCTTTAAAATATTTTTGCGCATATAGCTTTTTAATAGCTTGGTCTACTTTCTCAATATCTATATCTTCACCAATTTGCATATCAATGATCTCTTTAGCAATATCTGGTGACAAATGTATTAAACCATCAAATTTTATTGATTTTATCTCTTGCGCTTGTAGTAAAACAGTAGTAAGTAGTGTAGCGTGAAGCAAACGTTTCATAGTGTTATTTTCCTCTAAAAACAGTACATAATCTTAAAAACTGTAAAGTCTATCATCTTTTGGATTAAACTCTATTAAACCGAGCTTTAGATAAAATCCGGCATCAAATTTACAAAAAGGTCTCTAAATGGTAGTAGGAATTGTAGGACTCGGTTTAATGGGCGGTTCTATGGGACTTGCTGTAAAAAATTTAGAATTTATTGACAAAGTTGTAGGTATTGATCATAATCAGTCACACTGCGAAAGTGCCGTTTCACTCAATTTAGTAGATGAAATAGTAGACTTGGAAGGGCTTAAACAGAGTGATGTTATCTTTTTGGCAATACCAGTTGAGGGAATTATAAACTCTTTAAAAAATCTTATTGATATACCGCCTAATACTACAATCATAGACCTTGGAAGCACAAAAGCAAAAATTGTAGAAAATATTCCTACTCAAATTCGCAAAAATTTTGTAGCAGCTCACCCAATGACAGGTACAGAGAAGTTTGGTCCAACTGCCGCCTTAAAAAATCTATACAAAGATAAAATTGTTGTGCTTTGCAATTTAGATGAGAGTGGTGAACATCAGCGTAATACTGCCTGGAGAATATTTGAAGAGATAGGTATGAAGATAGTAACTATGGATGCAAAAGAGCATGATAGGCACGCAGCTTACATTAGCCATCTTCCACATGCAATTAGTTATGCTCTTGCCAATGCGGTAATGGCACAAGAGGATGCCAAAAACATACTTATCTTAGCAGCAGGCGGTTTTAGAGATATGAGCCGTCTTGCAAAGAGTTCACCAGTTATGTGGGAAGAGATTTTTAAACAGAATAAGAAAAATCTCTTGGAAGCAATGGATCATTTTGAAGAGGAGTTAAAACGGTGCAGAGAGCTCATCAACAATGAAGAGTGGGAGTCTCTTCATAATTGGATGAAAGATGCTAACAAATTGCACGATATTCTATAATTTAAAATTTCTAAAAATTCCTTTAATAGACTCTTGCAAATCTGCTGGATAGACAATCAATTTACTATTTTCAGATTTTGAGAGCTTTCTTAAAGTGCTAATATATCTATCTCCTAACAAGAACATTGCACCTACCGGCTCTCCCTTGATGGATGATGTAATACTATTTATAGCCTCTGCTGAAGCTTCTGCTAATCTTATTTGAGCTAAAGCCTCTCGTCTGGCAGACTCAAGCTTTCCATCTGCATCAAGAATCATAGCATTTTTTCTACCTTCCGCTATTGTCTCTATAGCTCTTCTTTCACGCTCTGCTGCAGCCTGTTGCTCCATAGCCTGTTTCATTGTTGAACTAGGAATGATGTCTTGCAACTCAACAGTTTTAACAGTAATTCCCCAGTCAGCTACATTATCTACTATCTGATCTCTAAGTCTTGTCTTTATCATTTCACGATTGGAAAGAGCCTCATCAAGTTTCATTTCACCTATAATTGAACGAAGCGTTGTCATGATAATATGACGTATAGCCAATTTAAAATCTTCAACACCATAAAGAGCTTTTACCGGATCTGTAATCTTCATAAAAGCTACTGCATTGGCTATAATTACAGCATTATCTTTTGTAATTACCTCCTGTTTTGCAACATCTAAAATTATATCTCTTGTTGTTATCTTATCTCTAATCGAATCGATAAACGGAATTATAATATTCAAACCAGGTTTAATCACTTTTTTAAATTTGCCAAGTCTCTCGACAACCCACTCTTCACCTTGCGGCACTATTCTAACACTAAACAGCACTACTACAAAGAGTGCTACTACAAGTGCAATTGCTATTGAAAATTGAGGCATTCTACTCTCCTTCTATTTTAAAAACTTTAACTATCTGTCCATAAACTTTAGACACCTTGATCTTATCGCCAACAGATAGTTTTTCTCTATTTTGAGATTCAACTATCCAGATTCTGTCACCCAGTATAGGAAGTTCAAAATGGGCTCTAAATCGTCCATCATTAAGATCTTCAGTAATTACTCCAGAGGTATTTTTATACTCCCCTTCAGACTGCCCTACTCTTGAGACTATCTCATCTCTTTTAAAAAACTTCAACCAGCTTCCGAGTAGAAGTGCTGAAAATATTGCCCATAAAAAGAGCTCATTTGTAAATGTTGTCTGAAATATATAGTCAATACTCCCAACAATTACTGCCGCTATACCAAACCAGATTATGATAAAACTTGGCAGTATTATCTCAGATGCTATTAACACTATACCAAGAACAATCCAGTGCCACCAAAAGATATTTTCAGCAAAATACTCCATCTCCTACCTTTCAAAATTTCGGCAGGATAACACACAAAAGTAAAAATAGATTGCACGATAATTTAGTTTTTATATCTTTTCATTAACTTTTCAAACTCTTTTTTATCGCCTTTGGAGATATTGTAGTCAGGTGAAGAGAATCTCTCTGCCAGATCATATGCCTCTTTGGAAACTTGAAGATAAGGCAAAAGCTGTTGTAGCATATCTTGCTTTTTGCTTGGTTTAGAACTATTTTTATCTAAATTTATAACACCTTTTAATCTCATCAGAAGATACATAAAACCCATACCAGCTAAAAATGGAATCAATAGATAAAAAAGCGACATTTCCCTCTCTTCCTTAAACTGTTTCACTGATTCAACTTTATTAAGATTGCTTTTTTGCTGAATAGAATCACCTATGACCTCTACTTCTATAGGTTTGGTTTTTACCTCTTTAACTCTTTCTATTTTTGGATCAAAATATTTCAAACTAAAAGATGGAATTACAAAAGATTTCTCTGCAATCAAAACATACTCTCTCTCCCAACTGCCGCTATATATACCACGGCTGTAACTCTGCTCTAAATTAGGCTCTTCACTATAAATAGTTACCCCATTAATATGCAACGCTGGAAGATTAAAATCCTCTATATTCCCTTCAGCTTCAACACGTACAACAAGCTTTACCGGCTTACCTGCTTCTACCCTTTTAGGTTCTGCTTGTACTATAAGCTTAAAATTGCCTATCAGGTTTACATTTTGCGACAACGGTTTTACAGTCAGTTTCAAAGAAGATGATGCAATAGTAAACCACTTTGGCTTACGAACAATAAACCCAAAAGCATCACGCATCTTTTTAGCAACTGCTACCTTTACTTCAGCAGGTCCAATCGTTAGTTCACCAGCCTTTTGCGGAAAAAATAGATAGTGAATCTCGTGAACAAGATAGTCACCTTCAGGATAAAGCTTCTCTTTTCCAACTCTCTTTACCCAAAAATCTTCAAACTTAATGGGTACAAAGTCAACATTCATAACAGGAACATTTCTTTTCTCTTTAAAAAGCACTTTTACATCTACCATCTGACCAATATAGGCTTCAGCTCTGTCTGCAATAATCTGAATAGAAAAATCATTTGTGTGTTGTTGGCTATTTGTCTTAACTTGAACAAATATAGGCTCTGTGACTGCTTTTTTACCATCTACGAAAACGTCAAATGATGGTATAGTTACACTCTTTTTTGGAGTAAATGCATAGAGCTTAATCCATCTTACAATATTATGATTATCTTCAAATCTCTCTAAACGCTGACTCCCCTCAGCAGTTACTCTATACTCACCAATTTTTTCTATTTTTGGAAATTGAACCTGTTCACCTTCAGCCTCAATAGCAAATTCAACCGATTCACCAGCTATAATAGGATTTTCATCAATACTAGCTTTTACTCCTGCACCAAACAAAAAAGAAGAAAATATAAATAAAATAATTAAACTACCACGGATTAACATTTTCTTTACTCTCAGGTGGTGTAAGCGGATATAGTTTTGACTTTAAAGGCTGATTTTCTATAAGTTGCATCCACTTCTTCTCTTCTGCTTGACTTAACTCTCTCTTTTTTACTCTATTTTTTAAAGCTCCTGGTTTACTACTGTTCTCTTTTGAAACTGAAGCTTCTGATGAACTCTTGTTTCTATTTTTCTCTTTATTTTTGCCTTTGTATGAAGATTTTTTATCTTGCTTTTTTTTCTCTTTAAGTGCTTTTAAAACTAAAGCTAAATTAGCCTTTGCATCCTCATCATTACCAAGCTTTAAAACCTTTTGATAAAACAGAGCAGCCTTTTCAAGCTCTCCTAATTTCACATAGCAGTTTGCCATATTATATAATTTTGCTTTTTCTATTTTCAAATCTTTGGTAACAACCTTAGAATATGCATTTAACGCCATTTTGTATCTGCCGCTTTTATAGTAGCTATTACCAAGGTTAAACCATACTTCACTTCTGGGATTGTGAATTGACAACTCTTCAAAAGCTTTTACACTTCTTTTATAATCACCCTCTTTATAAGTCTTTTTGCCATCTTCAATTAACTGAAAATCTAGTATACCTGCATCAACTTTTTGATAAGACAAAGAGATAAAAAAGAGTAAAAGAGCAGATTGACTGCCACGCCCAATTGAGTATATACCAAACGGTAAAATTAAAAGTGCTAGTGCGAGAGGATAGTAAAAGAGTTGAATTCTTTTGTTTACAACCTTTTCATATGTTTTCGATACATTGGAAAGTTGTTTTAAATACTCCTCAATTTTCTTTTCATCTCTTTGTGAAATTGTAGCTTCTACATAAAGTCCGTCACACTCATCTGCAACTCTTTTTAGTCTTCTATTTGCTTTGCTTAAAACTAAATCTTTAGATTTTTTAGAAAATTTTTCCATAGGCAAAGGTGCACCTTTTTGTGTTGCAACCATCCAGATAATTGGACGAACACTCTCTTTTTTTAGCAAGCTTACAATGGGGTCAATATTTTCTACATCTCCTCCGTCTGTTACAAGAAGCAATGTTTTAGAGCTACTGTTTTTTAATAGTTTAATGCTCCCCTTTATGGCAGCTAAAAGATCTGTACCTTTAGCAGTAATCGTTTCAGACTTTAAACGATTCAATAAAAAATTTAATGCATCTTTGTCTGTTGTAAGAGGGGCTACTATAAATGAAGCAGAGGTAAAGCCGACTATTGCTACTCTTCCAGCCGGTAATTGTGGGAGAATCTCTTTTATCTTCTGCTTGGCAAAAGCAAGACGATTTGGGAAAAAGTCACGTGCCTGCATAGAAAGGGAGAGGTCAATAGCAATCACAATATCAGTACCACTCACTTTAACCCTTTCTTCACCTTTTTCAATAACAGGTTGAGCCAAAGCAAGTGTCATAAAGAAAAAAGCTATAAAAATTAATACATTATGTCCTGTTCTACCAAGTCCATCTCCACTAATTCGAAGCTTTTCAAGTGTTTTTGGCTCAAAAATCCGCTCTAATGCATCTCTATTTGTACTAATGAGATAGATCAATACTCCAGCCGGTATCAGCATAAGATATAAAAATTCAGGATAGAGAAATCTCATACTTCACTCCGATTCAATAAAAAAAGATAAAACAGAAGTGACAAACTGGCAACAAATAGAGGATAAATATACAGATAGGTTATTTCTATAACAGGTTCTTGTTTGACCAATGATGGCTCAAGCTTGTTAATTGTTTCATAAACCTTTTTTAGCATTTCTGGATTTTCAGCAGAAAAAAATTCTCCTCCTGTATCTTTAGCTAACTCTTTTAAAAGAATCGGATCATAATCTTTTAATCGTCCAACACCTATAGTGTATAGTTTAATTCCATACTGTTTAAGAAGTTTTTTGGCAATTTGCAAAGGAATTTTACCTGCACTGTTTCGTCCATCTGTCAATAAAACTGCAACTTTTGTTTTTGCTTCAGAATTTTTCAACAGTTTAGCAGCCATAGCAATTGCATCATATATTGCTGTTCTTTCACCAGCCATACCTACTTCAAGATAAGGAATCATCTCTTTTAAAACAGCATGATCAAAAGTTACCGGCGAAGCAATATAAGCAAACTCTCCAAAAACAATAAGACCTAAGCGATCATATTTACGGGCTTCAATAAAGTTTTTTAAGATGAGTTTGAGTGTCTCAAACTTATTCTCACTCCTTAATATAGAAAATCCTTCATCCATTGAGCGGCTGGCATCGATAATAAGTACCATATCACGCCCTAAAGAGTGAGATGGAGTAAACTCTTTCTCTATTACCGGAGAGGCAAGTGCTGCAACAAGACCGCTCCATGCCATCCATTTAAAAGCTTGCATTAAACTACGCTTTTTTGAAACCTTTGCAACTCTGTTAATATGAGGAAAATAGAGCAGATCAAGTCTCAATGGACACTTTTTCTCACAAAATAAAAAGAGAATCAAAAAAATAAAAACCCAAGGATACTCAAAGTGCATCGTGACTCATCTCTATAAATAGTTTAATATATCGTTTTGTTTCATCATCAAGAGGTGGAACATCTTTTTTATATTTATACTTTTCTAAACGAGGAATTAACTGCTCAAGTATCTCTTCTCTTCTTTTATCTTCTGCTAGTAATCTGCCATATTTTGTCATAATATAGGCAACTTTTTTGGAATTAGAGTAGTCCATTCTATCAAGTTCTCTTAACCACTCTATTCTAGGATTACTAGTTTTATGTTTTTGCCACCACTTCCAAATAAAAATTAAAACAGCAATAAAAACTACTATTGTAATACCTACAATAACAATAAAAAAATAGATAGAGATATCGGGAATAGGAAGCAACGGTTTTATATCTCGAATAGGCAACTCTTGCGGATTCACTATACACCTTTTCCAAATAGTTTTACAAGCTTTCCAAATGGATCTTCATCTGTATAGATTTTTATAAATCGTATTCGATGCTTATTCAAATGTCGATATAGTGCCTGTTCATTTTCAATAATCAACTTTTTATATTTAGCCACACTACCCTTGCCAAAATTGGTATTAATCGTTGCACCTGTCTCTGGATCAACCAAGTGAACATCTCCCAGTGGTAAAGGTTGCTCTTCAAATCTATCTCTAACTATTACAGCTATAACTTCATGCTTGCGACTAAGTAGTGAAATATCAACAGGAGCTAAAAAATCTCCAATTAAAAAGATAAGACTTCGTCTCTTTATACGAGAAAAGAGTTGTTGTAAACCATCTTGATAATCTGTCTGTTTGCCAAGCAGATTAAACGAATCAACTTTTTCAATAAATCGATTTACACCAAATATACGCTTAGTTGGACGCTCAATATTTTCTACTTTTTCTGATACTACTGCTCCGGTAAATAGATCACTATTTTTTACAGCAGAATACCCAACTATTGCAGCAACTTCAGTAACAACTTCTTGCTTAATTCGTTTTGTTCCAAAAAATAGACTTCCACCCATCATACAGGCAGCAACTATGCTCAGTTCTCTCTCTTCATGAAATAGCTTAACATATGGCTTTTGTAGTTTAGCTGTAATAGTCCAATCTATTTTACGAATATCATCACCTATTCTATACTCTCTAAGCTCACTAAAATCATACCCTTCACCATGAAAGAGAGATGGGTTGTTTCCAACCATTTCAGAAAAGACTTGCCGTTTAGTTTTTATCAAAAGAGTTTTAAGCCGTTTATTCACTTAATTGCCTTATGGAATAGCAACTGTTTCAAGAACTTTATCAATGATATAGTCAGAGTTAATCTCTTCAGCTTCAGCCTCATAACTCATAATAATACGATGACGCAAAACATCTTTAGCAACATATGCAATATCAACCGGAGAGACAAAATCCTTTCCACGAAGATATGCCCAAGCACGACTAGCTTTATAAAGATCAATAGAAGCTCGAGGGCTTGCCCCATACATAATCCACTTCTCAATTGACTCTAGCCCATAATTTTTAGGCTCACGGGTAGCAAAAATAAGATCAACTATATATTTTTCAACCTCTTCGTCAATATGAATAGATTTAACTTCTTCTTTCATTTTAAAAATATCATCTTTAGAGGCAACTTTATTAATCTCTCCCAAGGCTTCATTAGCAACACGTCTGGCAATCTTCAACTCTTCTTCAGGTGTATTATACCCGACAACCAATTTCATCATAAAACGGTCTAGCTGTGCTTCTGGAAGATTATAAGCACCCTCTTGTTCAACAGGGTTTTGTGTAGCAAGTACAAGAAAAGGAAGGTCTATTTTGAAACTCTCATCACCTATAGTAACCTGCTTCTCTTGCATTACTTCAAGAAGTGCTGACTGAACTTTTGCAGGAGCTCTGTTAATCTCATCAGCAAGAAGAAGATTTGTAAAGATTGGACCTTTTTTTATTTTAAAACTATTATTTTTAGGATCATAAATTTCTGCACCAATAATGTCACTGGGCAAAAGGTCAGGAGTAAATTGAACACGTTTAAAATTAAGACCAAGAGCTTTAGATAAAGCATTAACTGTAGTTGTCTTTGCCAAACCAGGAACACCTTCAAGTAATATATGTCCACTACAGGCTAAACCAATCAACAGCCCATCTATCATCTTATCTTGACCAACAACTACTTTTTTTATTTCACTACGTATCTTATCAACAACGTTTTCCATACTAACTCCATAAAAAAGACTAATAAGATTGTAGCTAGAAATTGTTTATAAAAGAGTAATTAATGGACAAAAATAGAGTGAATATAAAGCAGGGATTATAAGTATTTTGGTTTGATTAAAATTTATTGCTGTTTAATATAAAATAAAATGAAGGAGAGACGTAAGAAGGAAAACCTCCGACCCGGCACCGACCTACCTTCCCACTCCCGAAGGGAGCAGTATTATCAGCGCAGAGGGGCTTGACTTCCGGGTTCGGGATGGGACCGGGTATGACCCCCTCGCTATAGGCACCGAGACAAAGAGGGGTAAGACAACC
>NZ_FOXB01000039.1 GCF_900115615.1 Hydrogenimonas thermophila
TGCAATCTATGTGCATAATACACCTTATGATCCTAAGAGAGTATTTGTTGCACAACCAACAAAATAGATAGCACTTCCTCTTGATTGTATTTGTGCCATTGACAATGAATTGTTAAAGAGCTAACACAACAACAAAAATCAAACTATATCGGCTCTATTAAACTACAAGCCGATACCTTGTTAGTGTTATTGATGAAACTTATGTTTCATCATCAAAACACTTCGCAGTTTTGAAGTGTTTTAAAAATGAAACAAAAAGGTATGTTTTTTTTTAAAATTTCAGCCGTTTAAGTTGTTTCTTATAAAACGGCTTTTCTAACCACTCATCCTTTTGAAAAAAGAAAAAAGGTGAATTAAAATATTCAAAATATTGGTCTCTTAATCTTTCCAATGCTTTTGTATCGTTAGCTAGTCTCTCTACAAGAACCCAACTATTCCATGCTTCAAATGTTTTCCATTCAACCTCATCTACACGAGAATTTGGCAACCTGTAGTGATAAGTTGGACGTGCTGTAACTTTTTCACCTTCCATCAGCCCCATAACATGATCTACATCTATCCATGCAAATAGAGGTAAAAGATCTAATGCTCTGTTTCTAGTCGGGTTATAGTCTAAATAATCATCTATAAGTTGTCTCATTGTAGGATCATATGCTGGATCTAAAACTCTCTCTATATACTCTTTATCAAACGGATCAATATATGGAGTTAAACGCCTTGCCATATCTGGCTTAATCATCTCTACCAAGTAGTCATAAAGCAGAAAAAAAGCTCTTAGTGTACTTAAAATCTCATCTACAGTTATTGATGCAACTTCTGGGTTGATATGAAATCCAAATGCATAAAAAGGTGCAGCTTTTGTTCCCATTGCACCCTCTTCTCTTAATCTCTCTTTGATTGTTTCAATAACACCCAAACTATTTAATGGAAGAGGTGATGTAGATATCTCATATGGAACCACTGTTTCACTTAAATTTGCAATCACACTTTCAATTGCTTTGATTGTCTCTTTTTCCAAAGCTTGCTCAAGACCTATTTGACGCACCCATCGATTTAGTCCTGACTCTACAAGAAACTGAAAATCAAGAACAAGAGTAAAAGTTCCATACTTTGTATCTTTTATCTTATAATGATAAGGGTTTATAACCTCTACTCTTCCACCAATCTCTTTAATTATTATACCGGCACTCTTTTCAAGTGTTAAACCAGAATACTCCAGTTCAAAACCTACTTTTCTAAGTTCACCTTTGGCATTTTTTAAAATAGGAGGATCTTTAAATATAATTTTCTTCATATATTAATTATACATCTTTTAGTAAGATGTAAGCTGAAAATTAATACCTCGTGCAGCAACTACAGCTGAAGAGAAGGCCCACTGAAAATTGTAACCACCCAGCTCTCCAGTTACATCAACTACTTCACCGGCAAAAAAGAGTCCATCAACTAAATGGCTTTGCATTGTAAATGGATCAATTTCATCAGTTAAGATCCCACCTTTTGTTACTTCTGCCTTTGTGTATCCAAAAGTTCCTGCTGGAGCAAAAGCATAAGATTTAATCAGAGAGAGTCTCTGCTTTTGTGGTTCTGTCATTGCATTGTATGAAATATTTGGAAGTTCCAACGCATCAAAAAAAGCTTTTACAAAACGTTTTGGAAGAGGAATTTGTAATGCTGATGTTTTTTTTGAAGATTTAAAGAGTGATTTTAGCTTTATACCAGGCAAAAAATCTATTGTTATCTTTCCTTGATTCCAGTAAAGAGACGCATTAAGGACTACCGGACCACTAATACCTTTATGAGCAAATAGCATATCTCCGGTTAATGTTCGTCTTCCAACCGTAATAGCAACAGCAACAGAAAGACCGCTAAGACTTTTCATCCATACCTGTTGGGGCTGAAGCGTCAAACCTACAAGAGCAGGTCTTGTTGGAATAATGTTATGCCCAAAAGATTCAGCTATCTTATAGCCTATACCACTTGCACCAACAGTTGTAAAACTTAGCCCTCCGGTAGCAACCAAAACCTTTTTTGCATAAAAAGAGCCTTTTGAGGTTTTAATAGAAAAAAGATCGCCAAATTTTTCTAAAGCCTCAATCTCTGCATCATATAAAAAATCTGCTCCATTGCAAGAGTGCAACAATAGATCAATAATCTCTTTTGCACTATTTGGACAAAAATATTGACTCTCTTTACGTACAACAGGCTTTAAACCACCATTATGTAAAAAATTGAGCAATTCTTCATTGTCAAACTGCTCTAAAACGGTAGATACAAATTGATTTTTGCCAAGATAGTTAGAAGATGAGAGATGTTTGTTGGTAATATTGCATCGCCCACCACCAGATATAGCTATCTTGGCAGCAGGCTTTTTGTTGTGTTCAACTATTAATACTTTTCTTCTCTTTAGATTAGATGCAGCCATTAATCCAGCTGCACCGGCACCTAAAATAGCTACATCATAAATAGAATTAATATCGACGACCACCACTACTTCTGTTACGACTGTTTCTTCCACTACTGCGGCGTTTGCGGTTTCCACTCTTTTTAGATTTTTCAGCCATACCGCTTATCTCCATCAATCTCTCAACCTCTTCTTGACTAAACCCAATGCCTTTACTCTTTTGAGAGATAAGTCCATTATCAAGAATTAAAGAGATAAGCTTATAAGCTACTTTTTGCGGTGACATCTCATTTTCAAGAACTTCATAAATTTTAACAGCCTCTTCGTTAAGATCCTGAGCACGCACACTCTCTAAAAAGCGTTCAGCAAGATCTTCAGCCGAATCACCACCTTCATCAACAAAGCCATACTCCATTTTGGTACCAACTTTTTGACGAATACGCTCTAACTCTTTAAACTCCAATGGTGTAACAAGTGTAATGGCTGTACCTTTCTTGCCGGCACGCCCTGTACGACCAATGCGGTGAACATAACTCTCAGGATCAAATGGAATATGGTAGTTAAATACGTGACTTACATTCTCGATGTTAAGCCCTCTTGCCGCAACATCAGTAGCAACAAGTACATCTATATCTCTACCTCTAAATCCTTTAATTACCTCCATGCGCTCACGCATCTCCATATCGCCGTGAAGACCTCTGGCATTAACACCTTGTGCTTGCAAAAGCTCAACAACACGGTCAACTTCACGTTTCATACGACAAAATACTATAGATTTTTCCGGCTCCTCTTTATCTAAAAGCCGCACAATTGCATCATCTCTGTCTTTCTCTTCTATAACGTAGTAGAGTTGGCGAATATCTTTATTTGTTGTCTCTTTTTTAGTAACTGAAACAAACTTTGGCTCATGAAGAATGTGACGAGCCAAATCTTTAATAGGTTCAGGCATTGTAGCTGAAAAAAGAAGCGTTTGACGCTGTTGTGGAAGATAACTGAAAATCTCTTTAATATCATCCAAAAAGCCCATATCAAGCATCTCATCTGCTTCATCCAAAACAACAATAGATGGATTAAAATCCTCAAGTTTTCCAGAACTCAGCATATCTAACAAACGTCCCGGTGTTGCTACAACAACCTGTGCTCCACGACTGATGAGATCAAGCTGTCTGCGGTAACTCTGCCCACCATAAACACTAACAGTACGAATACCTGCAAAACGTCCAAGACTGAAAAGCTCATCACTTACCTGTGTTGCTAACTCACGAGTAGGAGTTATAACTAACAAATCAACTCCATTTCGCCACTCTATGTTATTTAATGCAGGCAATCCAAATGCTGCTGTCTTACCAGTCCCCGTGTGAGCCTGCCCAACAACATCATGCCCTTCCAAAATCAAAGGGATCACCTTCTCCTGAATTGGACTAGGCACTTTAAACCCCATTCGATCAATAGCACGCATAATAGGCTGTTTAAATCCAAAATCGGAAAAACTTACTGAAGGTTGCTCTTCTAGTTTACTCTGTTCAATTATCTCTTGTTCCATGAAAGTTTCACTCTTTATATTAAATATTTACCGAAGGCACGCAAATAATGCTCCCTAGCTATGTGCCCTCAGCAGTTGACTATCTGGTAAATATACGGAAATGTATATTTGAGATAGACGTTGAAGAACTGACCATCTTTTAAATGGTCAGGCGTTAGGATAGTGGCATTATAGCATAATGAAGAGTGAGAAATTGGAGACTATTACTTTAGAGTAACCATTTGTGACCAAAGTTCTGACTGAAGTAAAATCTTTTTAACTCTCTCTTGCCAAAGCTCTCCAAATTGTTTTTTATCTTCTGGTAAGGCATTGCCTTGCATTATCTTTTGCATAAGCTGTTGCTGTTCAGGAGAACCAGGGACTATAGAAGGATCATAACTTAACTCAACACTATCGTTTGTATCTAGTCTTGTCAATCGCACCTCTTTTTCCATATTAACACCATAAAAAAGACGGTTGTTTCGAGCCATTTTCCCATTAAGTCCTTTAAAACCGCCCTCATTGGCAGCTCCTGTAACTAAACCTATGCAACTTCCAGTAACTCCGGTAACTCCCTCGTCAAGACTGCCTTTTAATTCAACTTTAACATTTCCTCTGACAGGAAGTTCATCTTTATAAAGCTCTTTTAAACCAATTTTGCACATTAGCCACGCACCTGCAACAGTAGGGCAAGAGTGTCCTGCAAGCTTAACCATATCAATATAGTTATAAGTGATACTACCATTATCTATGGCACCTAAAACATCAGCTAGTGGGTCAATGGTTTCAATCGGTTCTACTTCATCAAAAAAAGCCGGGTAGTTCATAGCATTCCTTTATCTTTAAGTGAATTATAAATTTTTGCAGCACCAAAGAGATTGGCACCAAACAGAAGAGACTCTACAAGTAGCACCAATGCTGTAAATTTCCAAAAAAGCGGGGAAAAGATAGCGACAATTAAAGTTCCTAGTAGTAACCAATGCAAGTAAAGATGCCATTTTGTTCTTTTTGCTTCTATAATGTCACCCATCATAGGACACTCAAGCACCCCTTTTGCATTTAAGTGAAACCACACCAAAAAAGGAATAATTTTATAACTCATTGCAAAAATTATGCTCATTACAAAGTAACCAAAGAGCAATCCTGCAAAATCAAAAAATCTACCAACTTCTGTAAAAGTAGAGATAAAAGCAAATAGAACAGATAGCGCTAAAGAAGATAGCCCTGTTCGCCAAAGCCATACAGTTGTATCTGCTACAGGTCTTTTACGCTGAGTTAAACGTTTAAGCGTAACTAGAGCAAATGTCAGCAATAAACCACCTATTATATAATCAAAAAAAACTACAATATTTTTATTCAAAAGATAAAAAGGAACTTGTAAAACTAAAATAGAAAGAGTTAAGAGTGGAAACCATTTACTAATTACATTAGGGTAAGGAGGTGTAACATAAAACATCTCTATTACCTGAAAAGCTACTGCCATTATTAGAAGAGTTATCCACCCAAACAGCATAAAGTGCATGTGAATTGTACGCAAATCTAAAATGCTTAAACCTAGGTCAACTCCCATAAATGATAGTGTTGAAAGCAGTGCAAAAAGTAAACCAAAACTAAACCCGACTAATGCAGTTATCATTCCTGTTACTGAAGCTGTCTTGTTCTCAACACGCAAAAGATTAAAAAGCATCAGTGCAACAATAAAAACTAAAGATACTAAAAGCAACGCTAAAGCTGGATGTAACAGAGCCATCTTTTCAAAATAGAAGGCAGATGAGAGCATCAAAGTTCCCAATACCATAAAAAGATGGATCCACTTAGAGTGAAAAAGAGGGTTTTTAATAGTAGCACCAGCAATTACAGGAAGCATTTGAAAGAGTGCTCCAATCATTGCCATACCTGCAATTCCCAATAAAGTTAGATGGACTATTGCTACTGTTTGAGGAGCATCCCAAAACATTATGGATGCTGAATCTGCTCCAAATATAGCTAATGCAGTTAAAACACCAAAAAATGGAATAGTTAAAAAGAAGCGTAAGATTACACCAAAAGGAGGTGCCTGATCAAGCGAAAGTCCTTGATTAAACATTGTTCAACTCCTGCAACATTTTATTTAAATCTAATGCAGGATTTTTTGTAAAGAGAATATGCCACTCCCCTTCTTCTGTTTCACAAGCATCAAATCTTATGCCTTGATTATCAGCAATTGCTAAAAGAGGTTTTGGATAACGATGAATATGCAGATGCATGCAATTAGAGCTATTTAACTTTTTAAACATTTCAACCGAACGTTCAAGGGGTTCTGGATGATTAAGCCCCCGAACGTCAAGTTTTAAAATCTCTACCTCTTTCAAAGTGCTTTCATCTTTTCAACAAGTTCACTTGCCTGTGGTGCAAGCACACGATCACACATTGCATATAGCATCTGCTCCTCTTTCATATTATGCTGTTGTAAAAGAATCATAATAGTATCTGCAACAGAGAAGAAACGCTCTTTATCCTCTTTATCAATTGCATCTTTTAACTGCTCCAAAAGACCTCTTACCTGATTATGCTCATAACACATTACCTTGGTTGGACCTTCAGTATTGCCTGTTACTTCTTCAAATCTTGGAAAAAGTATCTCTTCCTCTTTATCAAAGTGTTTTAGTGTATCTATCATAAACTTTTCAAAATGCTCAAATGCTTCTTTAAAATCACCATTATTTACAGCCTGTTCTGCTTTTGCAAAAGACTCATCGCACATACGATGCTCATCACGCATAAAATTTGAAATTTCCACAATCTACTCCTTAAACATAAAATATATTTTACCCATCAAAAGTGCTGTTACAGCAAGAAATGAGACCATAATCCAATCCATTAAGTCCCCTTATATAAATGAGTTATAAAATTATTTTACTAAAAAAACCTTTTTAAACTATTGATATAGATCAAACTGATAAAATAGTACTATAAACATTTTACTAACAAAGGAAAAAAGTGGCATATTTCCCTGCTTTTATAAACTTAAATAATAAAAAAGTTCTTTTGGTAGGAGCAGGAAATATTGCCGGAGAAAAACTTGAAAAACTTCTTATCTTTACTAAAAATATAACTGTAATAGCACCTGAAGTTTCAGACAAAGTAAAAATATTGGTTGAAGAAAACAGACTAACGCTACATAAACGAAAATATTTACAAAAAGATATAGAAAGCTTTTCTGTTGTTATTGTAGCAGTAGATGATCTTTCAATGCAAAAGGAGATTTACGAAGAGTGTCAAAAGCATAATATTTTATGCAATAGTGTAGATTCAGTTGAGTATTGTGACTTTATCTTTCCCTCATACATAAAAAAAGGCTCTTTAACCATTGCTATCTCTACATCTGGTTCTTCACCATCAGTAGCAAAATATCTTAGACTTGCTATTGAGAATTTAATTCCTGACTCTATAGAGTCTTTTTTAGATGAGATGAAAAAAATTCGCTCAACACTCCCAAAAGGGAAAGAAAGAATGAAACTGCTCGATGAAAAAGCAAAAAAATATATTGATACTATATTTAAATTTACACAACATTAATAAAAAGTCTTCCAAAGCTTTATCAGCAAATTCAATAATCATATATCAATCTTTTTGCAAAGTACATTGATGTGATCTAACATCACAATATTATACATTTTAAAAATTGTTTGAAGAAGATTCTACGCTATAAAGCAGATCATAGTTTTTAGGTCCTCCTGATGTACACAGTAACTGTTCTTGAGAAAAAAACTCTCCAACAAATACCCCCACCTTCTTTTAATACTTCCATAGCCTTATGAAAAGCTACTGTTCGTAATGGCTCCATCAAATGCATATAAGAGCTCATCATCACGTCATACTGTTCTATAGGCGGCTGCCACTGTGCAAGATCTGTATGGATTGTCTTGATCTCTACATGATACTCTTTGGATAATTGTTTAGCTTTCTCTAAGCCTATGCTAGAAGCATCAAGCGCAGTCGCTTCATGACCTTTTAAAGCAGCATAAATAGCGTTACGCCCTTCCCCTTCTCCTAAAAATAAAATTTTTGACTGGTTTTCAAGTTTATCGATCTCTTGTGCTTGAAGTGATGTTTAACGAAGCAAAATGAAAAAATGCTTAAAAGAAATGGACAGTATTACCCACAATTAAGCCCATCACAGCTTCTTACAACACCCATATCTCTTCCATTATTTCGTAAAAATCTTCCTAATGCTTCATAATTTCGTTTAAAATAGCCTGAATTGAGTACTTTTATAGCTTTTGGCTCATTAGAGTGTACTTTTTTTAGTTTTTTTGCTCTATTTTCAAACATATCTTCCCACTCATCGCTCTCTAATATTGCTGCTCCTTTGAAACCAGACCCGTGGCAATGTTTGCACAATTTTTTATATGTAATCATCCCTTTTGCTGAATATGCATTAAGATTAATGTTGACAAAAAGGCAACATATTGCAGTTATAATCAAAAGTCTCATAACTAATCTCCAAGACCAAAAACATTTGAAAGGGTATTGATGTAGTTGAAATATCCTGTAATTGCAACTGCTTCAAGTATTTGAGATTCACTATATCCTAAAGATTTTATAGCATCTATATCTTCTTGAGTCATTTTATAGTTATCTTTTTGTGAAGCTCTAATACAAAAACGCAGAAGTTCTTTTTCAGCATCATCAACTTCCATTGCATCTATACCTTTAAGTACCTTTTCTACCTCTTCTTCTGTCATACCCAACATTTTGGCAATACTTTTATGTACATCAACACACATTTTACATCCATTCTCTTTTGAAACTAACAAAGCAATTGCCTCTTTTGTTCTGTAAGGAAGTTCTGTCTCTTTAAGTAGATAGTTTTGAACCATCATATCGGTAGCAAAATAGATATCTTTTCTAACTGCAAGTAGTTTGAATATATCTCCTAATTTTCCTGTCTTTTCCAAAATAGGTCGAGCTTTTTCCTGAATTTCAGGATCCATCTCTTCAAACTCTGGTAACTTAATGTAAGCCATTCTATCTTCTCCTTTACTTTATTGGCATTTTGCAAGTTCTGTTTTTGCCTTTTTTGTCAAAAAAGGTCTTAAAACTTCCTCTATTCGCTGAGCAACCATTTGAGCTTTACTAACATCTATATCTTCTCCAATAATGTAGAGATATGGTGTCCAAAAGTGACTGTAAAGCATCATTGTATCTACTATATTGTTCAACATATTGTCATAAGCTAATTCAATATACCCCTTATCTCTTAGATGTAAAAGAAGTAAAATCATCTTCTCACGCTGCAATCTGACATCTTTAATTACATCTTTTGCAAAGAGATCATCACGTGTCATTAAAAAGTGAAGCTCTCTTCTTAAAAAGCGGTACTTCCACCAAACTTTTGCTACATAATCACAGTAAGATTGCATTTCACAAAGTGTTTCTGGCAATGGCTGAGACTCAAAGCCAATCTCATCTCTCATTTGACCATAAAGCTCTCTTATAATCTCCTCTTTGTTTTTAAAGTGGTAGTAGAGATTTCCAGTACTAACCCCTGCAGCTTCAGCAATATGATTTGTTGTAACACTTTGTGAATCCTGTTCATTCAAAAGTTTCAGTGCAACAGATAATATTTTTGTACGATTATCCTTTTTCACTATCCTCCTTTTAAACAAGTTTGATACAAATATATCTTTTTTTTATATATAAAGTCAAGAGTAATTACTCTAAAAATAGATTTTATTTAGGACTATAATTTTATTTAATTAATAAAATTAAAAAAAATATAGATTTTTTGCTCAGGTTATTGAAATTATTTGAGGTAGAGGAAGTAGTAAAACAACTTTGATGTACAAGTATGCAAGGATGAATAGCTATACTATAATGAAAGACTTCTTAAAGTCTTTCATTTACTTTAAACCACTCCAAATCTTGTTTTAGATCAACAACTTTACCAACAACAATAAGTGCTGGTCTTTGAACTTTAGCATTTTTAACTTTTTCATTTATATTTTCAAGAGTACCAATGACACTTCTTTGATCAGATGTAGTTCCTCTGCTTATAACAGCGCAAGGGGTCTCTTTAGGTTTGCCTATTTCAATAAGATTTTTTGTAATTTTCGGTAAATTGTGCAATCCCATCAAAAATACTATTGTCTCATCAGCTTTCATTAACTCCCAGTCAACCTGCAATTGCTTCTTATCTCGTGCTTCATGACCTGTAACAACTTTAAATGATACAGAAATACCTCTATGCGTTACAGGAATACCAGCATATGCAGGAACTGCTATTGCAGATGTTACACCCGGAATTATTTCATAAGAGATACCACGCTCTTTAAGATATTTTGCCTCTTCTCCGCCACGACCAAAAACAAAAGGATCACCACCCTTAAGACGTACAACAGTCTCATGTTTGAGTGCATTTTGATAGATTACTTCATTTATCTCATCTTGAGGCAAAATGTGAAGACCATCCTCTTTTCCTACATATATAAACTCACACCCACTCTTTGCCTCTTTTAAAATATCTGCATTTGCTAAACGATCATAAATAATGACATCAGCATTACGTACTACACGTAATGCCTTAACTGTCAACAGATCAATATCTCCCGGTCCTGCACCGGTTAGGTAGACTTTACCCATAAAAAAGTCCTTTTTTACGCATTTTGTATATTTTTCAAAATATGTTGTGCTATGGCATAACCATGATTAAGACCAAGAGCAATAGATCCTCCTGACTCTTGAGTAATATCCCCTGCAACATATAGACCTGGAATATCTGTCATATAGTTTTCATCATGAACAGGCTTTCCATCTTCTATACGAATTCCTGAACCTGTTAAAAATGCACTTGGCGTTGTTCCACCTATTGCATATATAACACGATCAAAAGTTTCAGGCTCTCTTTCTGCAAAAATGACACGAACCTTTCCATTGTCATCTTCCAAACCTTCGATATTTGTTCCAAGATATGGACGTACTTCATTATGTGCTATTGCATTTGCAATTGCATCTCTGTTAGTTGGATTTGCTCTTCTGAATGTCTCTCTTCTATAACAGATTGTTACATCATTTTTTTCAGATAGATCTACTGCATACTCTACCGCTGAGTCTCCACCACCAACTACCAAAATCTTTTCACCCTCACTACACTCATCAATTGTATAGTTAACACGTTTTTTAATGGTTGCCGGAATCTTGTAATCAGGTTTATTTGGTTTTCCCATACGACCTATTGTAACAACTACAAAACGTGCCTTTATGCTTCCACCAGGTATCATAACTTCAAAATAGTCATCTTTTTTTACAACTTTTTGCACTTCTGTATGTGTACGAAGCTCTACAAAGTGGTGAGCTATGATTTCATCAAAAAAGTCTAGTGTGCTCTCTTTTGTACCATCCATAAAGTAGATGTTTCCATCTAATTCAACCTTTTGACCTTTCCAATCTTTGTCGACACGTTTATTGTCTTTATAATACTTTCTAATTGTAGCATTATGGTTTTGATCTTTTTCAAGTAAAACAATATCTCTAATACCCAAGATATAACTCTCAACTGCTGTAGCAATACCAGCAGGACCTGCACCGACTATTACCATATTGTGAATATTGTCCATACTGTTTCCCCCTATTTAAAGTTTTACAATTGTAGCACCAAATCCGCCCATATGTTGTGGTGCATCTTGAAACTCTTTGACACTTGGATGCTCTTTTAAAAATGTTCTTACAGCATATGCCAATTTACCGGTTCCAATTCCGTGATAGACCAAAACCTCATCAAAGCCTGCTAAAAGTGCATCTGAAAGAAATTTATCGAGTCGCTCAATAGCCTCTTCACTGCGAAGACCGTGCAAGTCCAACTTCACTCCAGCCGTTGCCCTTGATCGCTCTAGTGTCACTTGTACCTGCTTTTTCTTAACTGGCTTAGGAGGATTGCCTGAACGCTTCAATTCACTAAGCGGTACACGCAGCTTCATACCATCAACCTCGATTGTCGCCTCTTTTGCTTTAAGAGCAATAATCACCCCGCGGTTTTTACGATATTTGACCTTATCACCTACAGCAAAGCTTTCCAGACGTTTTGGTGTCTCTATCTTTGCTTTCTTTACCGTTTTATGCGCTTCATTTAGTTTACGGTGAATTGCACGCTCATCTTTCTGTTTCAACGCTTCACGTGCCTGTTTGGTTGCTTCATTATAGATTGCTTCAAGCTCTCGTTTTTTGGCAAGCAGTTCTCGCTCCATAGAGTCATTGAGCTCTTTGAAACGACCTTTCTCTTTCTCCAGTGCCTCAATCTCTTGCTCTAACTCTTCACGTTTTTGACGCAACTCTTTTTCTAATGTACTCGAACGCTCTATTAGTTCATTAAGCCGCTCTTTATCCTCACCATACTCCACTCGTGCTTTTTGGACAATGTTTTTTGGCACACCATAACGCTCTGCCGTCTCAAAAGCATAGCTTTTACCAATAATCCCTTGCAAGAATGTATAGGTCGGCACTTGATTTTTCTCATCATATACAGCTGCTACCAGTTCAACTCTTTCATCACCCGCCATCATTGCTGCTAAACGTTTATGGTGCGTTGTAATGACAATCTTAATTTTACGCCGAATTAGCTCTTCAATCATCACTTTAAAAAGACTTGCTGCTTCATCACTGTCGGTTCCAAGCTCAATTTCATCAACTCCTACCAATACACCATTTTGCGAAAAGAGTTGAGAAAATTGTCGCATTCGTCCTGCAAATGTAGAGATATCATTCTTGACATTCTGAGGATCTTCAATGATCGCTTCAATTTGCTTAAAACTGCCTATCTTTGTCGCTTTTGCATCGCACTTCATTGGCAATAGATATTTTGCCAGCCAAGCTGAAGCAAGAATAGATTTAAGAAGCATTGTCTTACCACCGGCATTAACCCCTGTAATCATCAACACATTTTTAGAAAAATCAATTGTAACAGGCTTAGGATGAGAGAGTGCCGGATGGGCAAAATCAACCAGTTTAATCACATCACTACTATTTGGAAGGACAAATGAAAGATCACTAAACCTTGCCATCTGCATCCGTGCCTGATAGTGATCAAACCGATCGTAAGCTTTGTCAATAAAACGCCAAAACTTCAACCAACTTGCCATTGTTAGACTGATTTTTTTAGCAATTTCGTAGTAAAGCTCTTCTAATTTACTGGCAATCCCAGCCTCTTTATCTTTAAGTTTTCCTATTGATTCAGGAATCACATAGAAAAAGCCTGCCGTTGTACGCCCAATTATAGAAGCTTTCATTACGTGGTTAAAGCCACCGCGAACCAGTAATGCCTCTTCATCATTAACATAGTGAATCTGACGGTCAACCAAATAAGGACCAATCTTAGAGCTGTTTAACATTCTTGAAAGTGTTTGACGAATTGCTTCACGGTTTTGTTTGATAGCCACTTTTAGTGATGCCAACCGCTCATCAACGCTATCTTGCAAATTTCCCTTCTCATCAAACATTCTTTCAATTTCAACAATCGGCTCAGGTACTCTAATCTCAGCAAGCCAAGTACCCAGCTCATTTTCAATCTTAATGTTTTTTAGATACTGAAAATAGCGTACAATCTTAACAGCTTCAAAAATCTCATCAAGCCCAAGCACCCCCTGCTTGCTTAGACGCATCCAGCAATCATCTAAGTTTTTCACCTTTGGCGGTGCTTTAAACTCTACTGTTTCAAGTGCTTTGATAAAGCGAAAATGTAAAGATCTGTCACCTTCCATAAAGAGTGGTTTAGGGCGTGCAAGAAATCCTTCAAACTGTTCAATGTAGCTTACTAAATCAAGCTGTTTTATTATCTCTTTTTTATTACTCATACTAAATTATACTTTAATGCGAATGTTTTGTTTTATAAATAATATAAATTCCATAAGCCATTAGAACAAGTCCTGTTACTATTGCCCCTAATTCCCCACTATTCATTTCTCTCCTCCTAAATTTATCAATTCTGTTCCAATATACCAAACTCCTAAACTCACTCCCATCATTTCATAGGAAAAACTTCCTCCCTTGATAAAAGGTGCTATAACTGCCACTGCAAAAATGATTTTACCAATATCATAAAAGAGTTTTCCAAGCTCTTTCAATGCATCTTTTTTCATTTATCCCTCTCACTAACTTTTCCATATCCACCACCACCTGGTGTTTGTATCTCTATTCTATCGCTTTTTTTGACCTTTAACTGCACTTTGGCACCCAAGTCATACATCTTTTCATCGCGTATCAGAATATTTCGACCCTTCTGCCCTTTATTTCCACCAGCCAATCCAAATGGAGCAAAAACCCGCCGTTCACTTAAAATAGCAAAATCAAGTTCATCAAAAAAGCGGTAACGGCGTATCAAACCATCACCACCACGGTTGCGTCCTAAACCACCGCTTCCTTTTCGCAATGCAAAGGTTTCGATCATCACAGGATAACGACGTTCCAAAACTTCGACATCAGTAATGCGGGTATTGGTCATATGGGTATGCACACCACTCGCACCGCTTCTTTTTGGTGTTGCTCCTGCACCCCCGCCAATCGTTTCATAGTAGCCGAAATCTTCATTTCCAAAAGTGACATTGTTCATACACCCCTGACTTCCAGCTGACTCACCAAAGGCTTTTAGCACTACATCAACAATTCGCTGACTTGTTGTAACATTTCCGCCTACTACAGCTGCCTCTTTTCCAGGGTTTAAAAGTGAGCCTTCTGACAAATGCAGTTTAATTGGTGCAATCAACCCTTCATTGAGTGGTAAATCTTCACGAAGCATTGCACGAAGTGTATAGATAATGGCCGAACGAACTACTGAAGGCGGTGTATTTTGATTTCCCCATAACTCCATACCGCTACCTGTAAAGTCAAAAACAGCCCCACCCTCATCATCGATTGAGACTTTCAACACAATAGAAGAGCCGTTATCTAAAAACTCTTTGGCAAAAAGCTCTTTTTTAGTAAATGAACGCAAAAAGTTACGCACTGCTGTTTCACTAATATTTTGAATAGATTCCATATAACGCTCAATGCTCTCTTTGCCATACTCTTTCATCAATGCCAATACACCAGCAATCCCTTCTGTATTGGCTGCTACTTGAGCACGCAAGTCACTTAAGTTATCTTCTATTCGGCGAGCCCCTGCTTTTTCTAAAATCTCACGCACTCTCTCTTCATTAAAACGACCATTTTCAACTAGCTCAAAAGCTTCAAATATAGCACCTTCTTCAAAGAGTTGATGTGAAAAAGGTGGCATCGAACCTGGTACACTTCCTCCAATGTCAGCGTGGTGACCGCGACTAGCCACCCAAAAGACTACTTTACCATCCTCAATGTAAGGTGTAACAACTGTAATATCTGGCAGATGAGAGCCCCCTTCATAAGGTGCATTGGAAATGTAAACACTCCCCTCTTCAGGCTTAGGGAACTTTTGCATCACAGCCTTAACAACACTGCTCATAGAACCTAAGTGAACAGGAATATGCGGAGCATTGGCTATTAAGTTTCCACCTCTATCAAAAATTGCACAAGAAAAGTCGAGTCGCTCTTTAATATTGGTAGAAACTGCACTCATTTGAAGCATATCTCCCATACGTGTTGCAATGAAATGGAAACGGTTAGAAAAGAGTGCATCTACCACTGCTTGAATCTCTGTCTGCTTACTATCCTTCTCTACTGGTACATCAATCATTAAATCACCATAAGCAGAAACTTCTGCCCTACATCCAGGCTCTAATACAATGGTGGATGTTGATTGCATTACAAGTGCTGGCCCTTCTATCACAGCACCACTGCCAAGTTTTTCCATATCATAAACAGGTGCATCAAGCCAAACACCATCTTTATAAAGGCGATGCACTCTTAGTGGTTTTATCGGCTCTGAAACAGGTGCTATTTTTTGCCTTGACCACCCTTTTGCAATAACTTCAGCTCTGATACGAATAGACTCAACTATCAAAGTACGCTCAGGCATTAAAAAGCCAAATTCTCGCTTATAATGCTCTTCAAATGTCCTCTTTGCATCTTCAAAAGGAACTTCAATAACGGTATCTGTCCCCTCATAGTAAACTCTTACTAATCGATGCCAATGTACTTCATACTGATTAGGAAGTTTTGGTTCAATCTCTTTTTGAAGTGGTTTAAAAAGCTCATCTCTACACTCAAAAAGTGGCAATCCAATATGCTTCATCGCTTCAAAACTGCGCTTAGCCAACGCCATACCATATGCTGATAAAATCCCGGCATATCGGTGGATCAGAACCTTCTTTATTCCAAGCTTCCTTGCCACTGCCACAGCGTGCTGACCGCCTGCTCCGCCAAAAGCACAAAGAATATGATCAGCCGGATCAAACCCTTTTTTCAGCGTTACTTCTCTAATTGCTGTTGCCATCTGCTCATTGGCTACATCTAAAAATCCTTCGGCAACCGCTTCAATACTCTTACCAACCTCTTGAGCAATCTCTTCAAACCCTCTTTTGCTTGCATCTATGCTAAGCGGTTCATCCCCATTTTCACCAAAAATCTTAGGAAAACTCTCAGGATCGAGCCGACCTGTGACAAGATTGGCATCTGTAATACTTAAGTATCCATTGCGACCATAACATAACGGTCCTGGATTGGCTCCACTACTCTCAGGACCTACAACAAAAAGACCATTTTTATAAAAAAGACGGCTTCCTCCACCGCTAGCAACCGTATGCAAATCAACCTGTGGTACGCGAACCTTTACACCTGCTGTCTCACTCTCATATCGCAAAGCCACTTCCCCATCATACCGGCAGACATCAGTACTTGTACCGCCCATATCAAAGCCAATCAGCGGTCTATTCTCATAAATAGAGGCAAGGGCTGTAACTCCACCAGCAGGTCCACTCAAAAGTGCACGTGAACCTCTAAAATCATTCATTGCACAAAGTGTCCCGTCACTTTGCATCATCAACGTTTTCTTAGCCACATCCCCTTGAAAAGGAGCTTGAAACAGACGCAAATACTCTTGTAATTTTGGTGTCAAATAGGCATCAACCAACGTGGTTTCAGCTCGCGCTACGGCACCTGGCAAAGGCACTGTTTCATGACTGCAAACAACGCTAAACCCCATCGATTCTGCTATCTCTTTAATGCGCTTTTCATGATCAAAAAAACCATAACCATGCATCAAACAGACAGCAAGATGCTTGACGTTAAGCTTTGAAAGATCTTCTCTAAGCTTCTCTTCATCTAACGGTGTTTCTACAATAAAATCACTATCTTTGACAATTACCCTCTCTTTAGCCTCAACAACAGAGCTAAAAAGTGGTTTAGACTTCTCAATCTCAAGTGCAAAAATATCAGGGCGTGTCTGATCACCAATATGAAGTAAATCACCAAACCCTTCTGTCACTACCAGTGCTGTTGGTACTCCCTTGCGCTCAAGCAGTGCATTGGTGGCAATCGTCGTTCCCATCCAAATAGATGCAATGTATGAAAGGTCAATAGGCTCTTTTTTACCATAAAGCTCATAAAGTACTTCAGAAATGGCATGACTGCAAGATTCAGCATAAAATGGTGAGTTGCTCAAAACCTTTTTGACAATAAAGCGATCACCAACACGTGCAATCAGATCAGTAAAAGTTCCACCGCGATCGATTGCAAACTCAATCACTTCTTTAAACCCCTGATTTGATAGGTAATATCACCAGCACCAAAAGCAACAATCAAGTCACTCTCAAACTGTTTAATAGTCTGTCCATTTAGGTCAAGAACTTTCACAACTCCCCCTTCCTTTGTGACACGCTCTGCCATTGTCAAATTAAACCCGCTAAATGCACCTTTAAGATCAATCGGCACCTCTACCTCACCAGCAGACCAAATAGGCAATATTACCAACTCATCAGCCCCTTCAAAGCACTCAACAAACCCTTGCAGATTGTCTATGGTGCGGCTATATTTATGCGGTTGCCAAACAGCACGGATTTTGTTAAATCCACGCATTTTGGCATATTGGCTCAGTGCATCCATTGTTGCTTTAATCTCTGTCGGATGATGCCCATAATCGTCTATGATCACACATTTATTGCTATTTTCGATAATATCGAAGCGTTTTTTGATTCCTTTATAGTTTTTAAGATAATCACGTATTTGCTCAATATCTACACCTTCATGCAGTGCAGCTAAAATTGCTAATGATGCATCAATAGCAATATGCGCTCCCAAGCCAAAGACATCAAACTCTCCAAAATCTCTTAAGTTAAATCTAGTATGAGGTTCACCATCTATAAGCACATACTCTAGCTTGTCAATATCTTTACTTGGATATAGCTTAATACTCTCCATATCTAACTTCGATAAAAATGGATCTTCAGCATTGATAACCCGAACCTGAGCCAATTTTAAAAAAGATTCATACGCAGCATAAAAACGTGATAAGTCATACTCATAATACTCCATATGCTCAGGTTCAACATTGGTAACAATAGCCATATATGGATTACAATTTAAAAAACTGGCATCACTCTCATCTGCTTCAAAGACTACCTCATCATTTGGAGCAATACGAACATTGGAGTAAAAAGCTTTAGAGATGGCACCAATAATGGCATTGCTTTTGGGAAGCAGTTCAGCAAGCATTGCTGATGTAGTACTTTTACCGTGAGCTCCTCCAACAGCATAAACTTTTTTTTGTTTTAAAATAAACTTCAAAGCCTCTTTGCGTGCATAAATTGGAATCCCAAGCTCTTTAGCACGAATATATTCAGGGTTATTTTTGCGTACTGCCGCTGAGTGGATCACCATATCAACCCCATCCACTGCATCACCGTGGTGTGGAATCGTAATCTTTGCGCCAAATTTCAGAGCCAACTCATCGGTAATTTCACTCTGCCTGATGTCTGATCCACTAATTGTATGTCCATCACCAGCCATAAACTTTGCTAGTGCCGAAATACCTATCCCTCCGATACCTATAAAATGTATCTTCAAACTTACCCTTTTTTCAATGTTTCAAGCTCTTTTAGTGCATTGTTTAGTACTTCAGCTTTCTCTTTCATAAAACCCTCTATAGAAGGTTTGAAATTTGTTAAGAAAAAGCCGTAAGTCTCACTATTATTAGGATTATCGACATCTACAAATTCATCTATAAAATCATCAAACTTCATTTGTGATGCAGCTGCTGCAATATGTGGCATCATTGCTTTACTTAGTACCTCATCATTAGCAGTATGATGCAAAATCAAAAATATCTCTTTTGCCCCTTTAAAGTCATTATCACTGTAACGTTCAATACCGTGTTCATAAATACCGCGCATTGTATAAAGATCATCTTTATTGTTAATATCAAAAAACTCTTCTTTTGTCAGCTTGTCAGCCAATCTATCAAAAACTGTCTGCAAAATCTCTGTATAGATGCGGTTAAGCCGCTCTGCTGAAAGATCTAGCATTACTGCTGTATCAAGTATCTCATACATACCGACAATATCTTTAGCCTTTACAGCAGCCTCTTCTCTGTTAGTCAAATCCAGCATAAACTGAGGATTGTTTTTCAAATCTTCAAACTCATTTTGTTGCATCTTCTGCTCCTATTTTAAAATTTTTTCTTATTTAACACTCTTCCAAACAGGCTTTTATTCTCTTCACAGCTTCGAGTGTCCGCTCTGCACTCTCTACCAAAGCAACGCGTACAAACCCCTGCCCGATTCCTTCACGTCCTAAAAAACTACCTGGTAATACTTTAATATTATAACGTTCATAGAGTCTCTTTGTAAATTCCAATTCATCTTCTACTTCAAGCCAAATGTAAAAAGTTGCTTCCGGTATTTTTATACCAAGTACTTCATGAGCTATTTCAAAATTCTCTTTATATTTCTCACGAAATGCTATCACATGTTCATTATCTCTCCAAGCTGATGCAGCTGCCATCTGCAAAGGAAGAGGTGAAGCGCATCCAACGTAGGTGCGATACCTCATATACTCTTTTAAAATTCTATCATCACCGGCAATGAAACCGCTTCTAAGCCCTGGAGCACTGGAACGTTTAGATATAGAGTTAATGACTAAAATATTCTTAAATGTGGGGTTATCTGCTTCTATACTAGCCTGCAAAAGTGAAGGTGGAGGAGTTTTTGTATATATCTCACTATAACACTCATCATTAAGCAGTACAAAGTCATACTTAATAGCAAGTTTAACCCACTCTACCATTGTTTTCATATCCATTACAGATGCTGTTGGGTTATTTGGAAAATTAAGAATTACCAAACCACAACCAGCTAACTCTGATTCATTGATTTTAGGAAGAAAACCATTCTCTTTAGTCAAATTTAGATGCAATACTTTTGCACCACTGGCAATTGCCGCACCCTCATATATCTGATAAAAAGGATTAGTAAAAGCCATCATAGGCTCTTCTTTTCGTGAGAGCAAAAACTGTGGAAAGTTAAAAAGGACTTCTCGTGTTCCAAAAGTTGGAATAAGCTGAGAATTGTCTAAGTCGACATGAAAACGATGTTTAAAAAAAGAGCGTATCGCATCACGCAACTCTTGTTCACCTGATGTTTTAGGATATTTTTTCAGCAAATTTGAATTAGAACAAAGTGCTTCTGTAATGAATGAAGGAGTCTCAAACTGAGGCTCTCCAATTGTCAAAACAATTGGATCTAAACTGCTATTTGGAGTAATCCCATCTAACAAATTAGTCAATTTTTCAAATGGATAGGTTTCAAATTTCAAAGTCAAGCCTTTTTTTAATTATTATTGTACAAAAAGGCTTATTAATTTTTTGCTAATTTTATTAAAACTATATCTCAATAATATTTACATTACCTTATAATATTTTGAATTTTTCAACATTCTATTACTCCATTGATTATTGTATGAATATATTTAATCAAATTATAAAAAATTGACTCTATTTCTTAAATATTTAAAAAAATCGAGTTATAATCGATTATCCTGCATACTAGGGCTTTTTATGATCCGTAAACATATTACAGAACAGACTGCTATCTTCTTTAGTGTTACGAAATGGGTAGTACTCTCTTCATTTGTGGGAGTAATGATAGGAGCAATAGTTACACTGTTTTTAAAAATTTTACAAATTGCAGAAACAAGCAGATCAGATATTCCTTTTAGTTACTACTACCTATTACCATTTGCCCTTTTTTTGACAGTTTGGATTGTACGTAAATTTGCTCCCAATGCTGAAGGCCATGGTACTGAAAAAGTTATAGAAGCTGTTCATAAAAGATATGGTCAAATAGATATAGCTGTAATTCCTGTTAAACTTTTTGCCACTGTTTTAACTATTTTTGCTGGCGGTTCTGTTGGGAAAGAGGGACCTGGCGCGCAAATTGGTGCTGGTGCAGCATCATGGTTATCAGATATTTTAAAATTCTCTCCGGAAGATCGTAAAAAACTGGTTATTTGTGGCATTAGTGCCGGTTTTGCTTCTGTTTTCGGTACACCCATAGCCGGTGCTATTTTTGGAGTAGAAGTATTAATAATAGGTGTCATACTGTATGATGTTCTTCTCCCTTCATTTATTGCTGGATTTGCAGCTTTTACAACAGCACAATTCCTTGGTGTTGAGTATACATATTTTGATGTACATTTCTATCAAAATATTTCACTTGATATTCCATTAATTCTTCAGGTTGTAGCTGCAGGTCTGTTTTTTGGTTTTATATCTGAC
>NZ_FOXB01000040.1 GCF_900115615.1 Hydrogenimonas thermophila
AAAAGGACTTGCAAATATGACGATTACTTTACAGCCCAGCTTTTTGAGCAAGAGTATGTTTAAGGTTGGTTTTAAATTTCATCGGATTTGGCTGACAAAATTATGTAAAAATTTTTGACTGAATTTTGAATTGATTGTTTTTTGCAAGAATAAAAGGATAAATTTAATCTAATTGTGCTATAATTACGACCTCATAAAAAGAGGGTAGCATTCAGCCCGTTACGACGGTTTGAATGCTCTCCTTTAGACCTGTGCAACGGCTTGGCAGGACACCGGGTCAGGACGGGAACGTAGCAGCCCATCCTGTCTTGCCGTGTGCCGCAGGGATCTGGAGGGGAGTCTTTTTTACTCCATCGTTCTTATATCCAGAAAACTTCCACTTTCATATTTTTTAACTTTTTCAAAAGCTTTTATAAGTAGTTTAGCTGCTTCATCAGGCTGCATAATTGTTCCATTTTTTAAGCGTTGTACAGATGGATAACGTACAGGATCAATATCTTCAATAATATGTTGTACCATTGGCGTTTCTATAACACCGGGAGCCAATGCTGTTATATGTGTCTTTTCCATCTCTCTGCTGTAAAGTTTTAGTAACATATTGAGTGCTGATTTTGAAAGAGAGTAGCTTCCCCATCCTTTACTTGCATTTACAGCTGCTCCAGAAGAGATGCCGATAATCTGTTTTACGGGTATTTGTAAATCTATAAAAGTGTCAAGAATAACTTTATTTGCCCAGACATTTATTTGCATTACAGTTTCAATTTCATAAAGAGAAGTCTTTTGCATCTCTTTAATCTCTCCAAGTATGCCTGCATTTAATATAGCAATATCTATCGAATTAACATTTTTCAAAAAGTTTGATAGTTTTAAAAATATACTTTCTATGGCATGCAAATCAAGTGATATATAGTGAAAATTTTCATCTTCTATAGTTGGTTTTTCTTTTTTTCCAATACCATAAACTTTATTTCTATTTTTAAGATATGTCTCTGTTAACGCTTTTCCGATTCCAGAATTTGTACCTGTAATAAAAATAGTTTTCAAGACTTTTATCCTCTAAATTTTTTATTTTAATTGTAGCAAAACATCAATAAAACAAGGATCTAATAAAAATATATCTATATTTCTGCAAAAAATTAGGAAATAAACTTGACAATGATGCTATCAACTTGCTATAATTTCACAAATCAAGTTTAGAAGGAGGTCATCATGTTGGTTACACGATTTGATCCATTTGCTGAAATCCGAGAACTTGAAAAGAGATTACTAAGTGCTGTAAATGTCCCTGCTGCTGCAGAAAATGATAAAGAGGTTGTCAATGCGTTTGTTCCAAGTGTAAATACTAGAGAAGATGAAAACAACTATATGGTAGAGATCGATCTTCCTGGTGTTAAAAAAGAGGATATTAAAGTCAATATTGATCCTGAAAAACGTACATTGACTATCTCTGGAGAGCGAAAATTTAAAGAAGAGGTTAAAAAAGAGGATTACTATAAGATAGAATCAAGCTATGGTAAATTTATGAGAACATTCTCTCTTCCTGAAAATGTTGATCTTGAAAATATAGATGCTAAAACAGAAGAGGGTGTTCTTCATATAACTTTACCAAAAATTAAGAAAGAAGAGACAGAGATAAAAGAGATCCCTGTAAAATAACTTAAGAGGGTAAAATAGGTTAAGCCAAAGTGAACTGCTTCACTTTGGTACTATTTTACGAGTTTATGGTATGCATATTTGCATCCATAAACTCTGGTTACAGATTTTACCCCTTCCTTTTCAATTTTCTTCAAGTCCCCCTATGTTATAAATCTCCTAACACTTTCAATAAAGCTTTTAGTTTGTAAATTTTAAAAAAAGGAAAACCCTATGAGTGATGTTTTAAAAATAGGTAAGTATGAGTTTAAAAGTCGTTTGATTGTTGGTAGTGGTAAGTATCCTGACTTTCAAACTACAAGAGATGCTACTTTGGCAAGTGGTTCGGAAATGATTACTGTTGCTGTTAGACGTGTCAATATTACCAATCCGGATGAAGAGAATTTGATGGATTATTTTAAAGATACAAATGTTAAATTCCTTCCAAACAGTGCCGGATGTACAACAGCTGAAGAGGCTATTACACTGTTTCGTCTTACACGTGAGGCTACCGGTATTGATTTGATTAAGCTAGAAGTCATCGGTGATACACAAAAAACTCTCTATCCGGATGTCATTGAAACCATAAAAGCGTGTGAAGTATTGGCTAAAGATGGCTTTACTGTTATGGCTTATACCAATGATGATCCTATTATCGCTAAGCGTTTGGAAGATGCAGGAGCAGCAGCTGTTATGCCATTAGCAGCACCAATTGGAAGTGGACTTGGAGTACAGAATCGTTACAATGTTGTATTTGTTCGTGAAGCAGTTAATGTTCCTGTAATTGTTGATGCAGGAATAGGTCAAGCAAGTGATGCAGCAGCAGCAATGGAGCTTGGTGCAGATGCTGTTTTAACAAATACTGCGATTGCTCAGGCTAAAGATCCAATTAAAATGGCTGAAGCTATGAAACATGCTGTTATTGCAGGAAGACTAAGTTATCTTGCTGGTAGAATTCCAAAAAGACCATATGCAACGGCATCTAGTCCAGTTGATGGAATGATTCAATTCTAAAAAGTTTTAAATAGCGGCGGTTTAAATGCCGCCTTCTTTTATATTTTTAAAATCCCCATTAAATTAAGCATCATAAAAAGCAGTGCCAACGGTGCAATATAGCGGATGCTAAAAAGCCATATATCAAAATACCTTTTACCCATTTCATTTTTTAGTACAGAGTAGACTCTCTCTTTTTGCAAAATGTAACCTACAAATATAGCAATCAATAATCCTCCAAGTGGCAGGAGAATGGAGTCGGTTGTATATTCAAGCAGATCAAAAAGAGGTTTGCCCCCAATAGAAAAAATATTTCCATAATCTTTAGTATAACTAAGCAGTGCACCAACACCTATAAGATAGTAGGCACTACCTGCAATTAAAACAGCTTTAAATCGGCTTTGATTGAAACGATCTATTATATATTGAACAACCGGCTCTACCAGTGATACGGCAGATGTTAATCCTGCAAAACTGAGTGCCAGGAAAAAAAGAAGAGCTAAAACTGTACCGACTGTACCAAAGTTAGATAGAACTACCGGTAAAGAGATAAACACAAGCCCTGGTCCTTGTGAAGGCGGTGCTCCCTCTGTAAAAAGAAATGTATAAATTACCAAACCTGCAACCAAAGCTATGAGTGTGTCCATAAAGGTAACAATAAAAGCAGTTTGCGTAATGCTTGTGTGTTTAGGAAGAGAAGCTGCATATGTCATAATAGCACCCATACCAAGTGAAAGAGTAAAGAAAGAGTGTCCTACAGCTCGAACAATTGCTTCAGAGTTAAGCTTGCTCCAGTCAGGAGCAAACATAAAAGAGAATGCTTTGGAAAAGCCATCCAGATTAAAAGCATAAATAAGCATACCAAAAAGTATCAGCATCAATGCAGGCATTAAAATAAGGTTGATTTTTTCAATACCACCTTTAATTCCACGGTAAACAATGTAAGTGACAATAATGGTAGCAACAGTATGCCAAAAGAGTTGAATACCTGCTTCATTAGCTACAAGATTGTCAAAAGTCTCTTTTGCCATATCAGTAGAGGTTGGCAGTCCTGAAAATATTTCAAAAAGATAGTAGAAAATCCACCCTATAACAACCGAATAAAAAGTCATAATAATTAAACCGTTAAATCCCATAAAGCCAGCATATTTCCATCCCTTTTTATTTGGAGGCGCCAACTCTTCAAAACTTCCAACGGTATCTTTGCGTCCAAGAGATCCTATGAGCATTTCAGCTATCATAACTGAAAAACCTATAAATGTAATTGTTATTAGGTAGACAAGTACAAATGCGCCACCGCCATACTCTCCAGTCATATAGGGAAATTTCCATATATTGCCAAGTCCAACGGCAGAACCGGCTGCAGCCATAATGAAGCCGATCCGACTAAACTGTGCTATTTTCATTTAAGAATCCTTTGGAAACAGATGTTTTTAAATTTTGGTTATTAGGGATTTTAGCTAAAAATTTGTAATTTTTTGGCTCAATTGAAAAAAAAATGAAAAAAAAGTTGAAAACCCTTGACAAGTTGAACTAATTTGACTATAATTGCACTCCACTTTTGGTACGGGGTGTAGCGCAGTCTGGTTAGCGCACCTGGTTTGGGACCAGGGGGTCGAAGGTTCGAATCCTTTCACCCCGACCATTTTTTTATGTTTGAAATCTTTTATGTTTTATTTGGTGGGTGTAGCTCAGTTGGTTAGAGCGCCAGATTGTGGCTCTGGAGGTCGCCGGTTCGATTCCGGTCATCCACCCCACCAAAAAAATGAAAGTAAAAGTAACTGATAATAAATTTTAAAAAAAAGAGTTGCGCCCGTAGCTCAATTGGATAGAGCGACGGACTTCGGATCCGTAGGCTGGGGGTTCGACTCCTCCCGGGCGCGCCACTCACTGGAGCGCCTATAGCTCAGCTGGATAGAGCAACGGCCTTCTAAGCCGTAGGTCTCAGGTTCGAATCCTGATGGGCGTACCACTCTTTTCTTTTGTTATGCGGACGTGGTGGAATTGGTAGACACGCCAGACTTAGGATCTGGTGCCGCAAGGTGTGGAGGTTCAAGTCCTCTCGTCCGCACCACCTACTTTTTTTAATTTACTTTTATCATTGAAATCTGTATTAGAACTTACCATTTGTTCTTTCCATCTTTATCTGCTTAATACGTTGTAATCTAGCATAAAAGTCAATTCCAGTTTTTTTCTCTATCTCATCTATCGTTGTTTTGTAACGGATCCACTCTCTTCTTCCTACAGGACTATTTGGCATCCAAAAAGCGATAGATTCATTTTTATTTGGATCATATATGATTTTATACCAGTATGCAGGTATTGAAATTTTTGGTTGTTTACGTCTGCCTATCTGTTTTTGATTGTCATCAAACCATACACCTGTTATAACATTTAGTTTACCTCTTTTTTTAATCCACTTTCTTACTGCTTTTTCAAGGTAGTTCCATCCCTCTCTATTTAGTTTTGGATGTTGTGGAGCAATATTTGTCATTAAAAATGTTTGTGCCTGCTTTTTAAGATTTTGTCCATCTGCTACAGCATTTGGGCATAAATGACCTCGATCATATCCACTTTTGGTATAGTCAGATGGTTTGACTCTATGTCGCTTAGGTACACGTTTGTCATAAAGAAAGTTACGGTATCGTTTTGAGTGTCCTGCAACATCTTTAGCTGTTATGGTATAACTGCTCCAAAGAGGTGTATTGGTTTTATAGTTAAAACATGAAACATATGCAATATTTACAAGTGTTTGATCACATTGAAGTTTTGCTTTTGACATATCTATGCCAAATGGAATATGTTTTTTAATAAGTGTATTGTCAGATTGACCGTTATTGTATAAACCTGCTGGGATACGTGCATAGATTAAATTGATACTCAATAGTGCATAAATCACTATTTTACGTAGCAATTTTTACTCCTTTTCAGTGAATTTAATCAATAAAAAGATGTATAAAAAACTAGTATATGAATATAAAAAATATGCTAAAAGAATAATCTAAGTGGAGTAGAAACTTAAAGAAATAAAAAAAATTAAAGAGTTAGAAGAAAAATTGTTCAATATCTTTCAAGTGGTTTTCAAATCCATCAAATGCATGAGACCCACCCTTTTCGATAATCATATTTGCACCTTGAAGTTTATCTTTTGCAACACGATAGTCAAGTGTTTCATCACCTGTTTGAAGCATAAGCAAAAATCGTTCAGGCTTAGATATTGATTTTACTTCCAGTTGTTTTAACATTTCAATATGACGATTGCTCCACTCAAATGTCGTTAGGTCATGAAAATGTGTAACATTTCCAACATAAGCTGAAAGTGTCTCATACGGTTTTATGGAAGGGTTTATAAGTACAGCTTTAAGATCATATGTTTCTGCCAGATGAATGGCATAGTATCCTCCAAGCGATGAACCAATTAGGTGAACCGGTTCATATGAAACAAACCTTTCTATTAACTGTTTTAAAGTATCAACAGCTAAGTCAGGAATATATGAGAGTGACGGAGCTATAGCTTCTTTTTTGAAATGATTTCTTATGATTTGTGCTTTAGCTCCCATACCGCTACTTGCAAAACCGTGAATATATATAATCATTTTTAACCTCTGGCTGCTTCTAAAATCAACTCTTTTTTTATAATTTTTCCATCTCTTGCAATTTCTACACTCACTACATCCCCAACTTTATAGTTTTCAAGAGTGTCTCTGATATCACTAACTGATTTAACAGCTTTCCCATCGATAGAGAGAATTATATCGCCCGGTTCAAATGATCCATCTGGGTATATTACTATGCCTTGAAGACCAGCTTTATATGCAGAAGTTCCTGGAATTACCCTAAGTACCATAACTCCATCAAATCCTAGTCTAGCTTGAGCAATTTGGTTAATGCGTTCATCAACCTCTATTCCTAATGAAGGTTCAAGATATTTTCCATAAGCGATAAGTTGAGGAACAATGCGATTTACAGTGTCTATAGGAATAGCAAAACCTATACCGGCATATGCTCCTGATGGACTATAAATAGCAGTATTTACACCTATTAGTCGTCCTGCACTATCAAGCAGAGGTCCACCTGAGTTGCCTGGATTGATAGCTGCATCTGTCTGAATAAGATGGCGTATAACTGCACCATTTTCTTCTGTCATAGATCTATCAAGTGCAGAGATAATTCCGGTTGTTAGTGTCCAGTCCAATCCAAAAGGGTTTCCAATAGCAAATGTTTTTTGACCAACTTTAAGATCGTGGCTAGTACCAATAGGAACAGGTTGAGGTCGTTTTATAGGAACATTTATACGTAACACTGCTAAGTCATGAGAAGGAGATGCTCCTATTAAGACTGCTGGATAGTCGCGACCGTCACTTAATCTTACTCTAGCTTCACTGGCTCCTTGTACGACGTGGTAGTTGGTTACTATATGCCCTATATGATCCCAAACAAACCCTGAACCGGTTCCTTTGGGAATATTGTATATATTGCGTGTCCAAGGATCAATAACTGCTTTTGCAGTTGATATGTATACAACAGAGTCTTTTGTCTTGTTAAAGAGTTCAATTGTTGTTTTTTCATCTTCAGCCAAGTCACCTCTTGGAGTAATAGCTCTTGGCTGTGCATTTTGCATAATAATAAGCTCTTGAATTAATGGCAACATTTGCCAAGCTGTCATTAAAAACAGAATACTTAATGTTAAAGCAAAGAGTCTTTTAAAATAGTTTCCATTCATACTGTAACCTATTTATGGAAATGATATAGGTGATAGTGCTGGCACAGGAGATTTTGTATGATTTGTTTCATTCTTTTCTTCTTTCTTTATATCTAAAGAGTTAACATAGGAGTGTTTTATCCAAAATTCTGTGGTATCTGAAAATTCAGATCTAACATGTCTCCATGCTAGCATACCAATGCTTGGCAAAAACAAAACAAAAAGATATGGTAAAAAAAAGCCAGCTCCAAACAAGCTCCACAATACCCAAGGATTAGTTAGGGTCTTCTCTAAACTATGTCTCATTATAACCTCCTCAATCACAGTCCATTAAATTTAAATAAGCAATTATCATTCCAAATTTAACATTTTCATGTGATAATTGCATTAACTCTAGGTTTGATAAGAAGGAATAATATGCAAATCCCTTTAGAATGGGTCTATTTTATAATTGGTATCTTTACAGGCATAACTTTTGCAGGATTTATTAGTTATATTTTTTTTCAGTCCAGACATCGTGAAGTTAAAGAGCAAGCTATACAGCAACTTTTAGAGAAAGAGACGCAGATTGACAGATTGACAGAACAAAATAGCAGCTTTCTTGAAGAGTTGCAAAATGTTAAACAGCTTTTAGATGATGAAAGGGTGCGTAATGCGACATTGAGTGAAAGAGTTAACTATCTTGGTTCTTTTGAAGAGATTGCAACATCACTTGAAGAGAAGAATTTAGAGCTTGAAAAAGAGGTAAGTGAATTGACTATACGCCTTGAGGAAGAGCGTAAAAGTACTCAAAACAGCATCAAAGAGCTTAAAGAGGCAAAAGAGATAATGCAAAAAGAGTTTAAGCTTCTTGCCTCTGAGATTATAGAGCGAAATAGTGAACGGTTTAGCAATATTTCAAAAGAGAGAGTAGAAGAGGTGCTTAAACCTTTAAAGCAGCAGGTGAATGATTTTAAAAAGAGGGTAGAAGAGGTTCATACACTTGAGACAAAAGAGATGGCAACTCTTCTTAATGAGATTAAAACACTTAAAGAGTTAAATAACCGTATAAGTGAAGATGCAATCAATTTAACAAGAGCATTAAAGGGTGAAAGTAAGCAGCAGGGTATTTGGGGTGAGATGGTACTTGAAAGAGTACTGAAGGCATCTGGTTTAAGAGAAGGAGAAGAGTTTGAGCGTGAAGTTAGTCTGCAAGATGGTGACAGTAAACGTTTCAGGCCTGATGTTATTGTTCATTTGCCAGATGACAGAGATATCATTATAGATGCAAAAACTTCACTTGTTGCTTATGAACAGTATGTTAATGCAGAAGATGAAGAGAAGAGGGCACACTTTGCCAAACTGCATTTAGAAGCTGTAAAAAGCCATATTGACAAGCTTAGTGACAAGAGCTATAGTTCGCTTGAAGGTGTAAATACACTTGATTTTATATTTATGTTTATGCCTATTGAAGGGGCACTTATGCTTGCCTTGCAGACTGATCCGACTCTTTATGACAAAGCTTTTGCTAAACATATTGTTCTTGTAAGCCCTACAACACTGTTAGTTGCCCTAAGAGCTGTAGAGAATACTTGGCGACATGAAAGACAAAATCAAAATGCTTTAGAGATAGCCCGTAAAGCAGGTGCACTGTATGATAAATTTGTAGGGTTTGCTGAAGACCTTGAAAAAGTAGGAAAACAGCTTGATACGGTACAAAAAACATATGACAGTGCTTGGAAAAAGTTGACAGATGGAAGAGGTAACATTGTAAGGCGTATTGAAGAGTTACATGAGTTAGGGGCTAGAGCATCCAAAAGAATTCCAAAGAGACTTTCAGATGCTGCCGGTGCTGATATATCTGTTATAGAAGAGTAAGAGCCTCTTTTACATAAGGTACACTTCGCATACCCAAAAGTACGGTGTCAATTTCAGGGCGATTCATCAGCCATTTGATTGCATGGTGCTGAATGGGATTGTCAATATGTGAAAAACCTTTATCATGCAGATAACCAAGCGTTTTATGAGAACATATATGTTTAACCATTTCAAACCAGTTTTTCAAGAATGGATTTAGAAGAGGAATAATTTCTGATTTGACTCTTTTGTCTGGAATTTGTGCAAGAACTCCTTGTATAAAAGGAATGGTATGTCTTTGAAGTGCCTCTTCTGCTGCTCCTGGCCATGTAAAACGTGCTGTTATGGCATCTAAGTCTGTAACTACACTACGTAAATCACTTAGAGAGTATTTATCGGCAACTGTTAAAAGAGCATCTTTTGTATTTTCATATTCAACCGGTTTTTCATATGAAGCCAAACGATGCATTCCTTTTTTATCAAATGCATTAAGTGGACGGTTTGCTAGTACTTTTAATCCTTTAGATTTTGCCCATGCCGCACATTTAAGTCCTTCTGTTTCCAATAGGTTGATTGGAAGCTGAATGGTATTAAAATGGTGTTTTGAACTGCCTGTTTCAGCTTTAGCCTCTTCAGCTAAATCAAGCAGATGAGTATATGGTAGAAAGTGAAGAGAGTCAGGAGATTTAGCAAAAGAGTTAGAACTGATACCATAACTTCTGATTCTTCCGTTTTGAACCTCCTCTTCAAGAGCTATAAATGCTTCAAGAATCCTGCGGTTCATCTCTTTTCTTGCATCTTCAACCTGATCTTCTCTCTCTATATGATGCATAAGAAAATATTCTGGATTATGTAAAAGGTAGGTATCAATATATTCAGTTTCCATACGTTGTAAAGATGCACTTATTTGATCTTTTATAAAATCTGAATGAATAGAGTGATAGCACCCCTCTTGATAAGGAACAAGATCAAAAACTTCAACTATTCCATTTTGAACCTGTTTAAGAAGATTTCCTTGAATGTATCCAGCTTTTGATACTATAGTTACTTCCTCTCTATCTACTCCACTGTTTTGAAATGCTTTTGCAATTGCCTGCTCTGCTTCTCCTGAAGCATAATTTGTTGATGTATCAATAACAGTTATACCATTTTTTAGAGCATAAGAAAGAGATTCTACCTGCTCATTATTTTTTATACTTATACGGTATGTACCAAATCCTATATTGTTAAAATGTTTCATTTAACCTCTTTTTGTTTGCATTATAATGGTAAAAATGGTAAGATTTATTAAAAAGTAAATTTGGGAGAAAAGTTTAATGTATATACCAGAATTTATAAGAAAAATGCGATTATCTGTTATGTTTTCAGTACTGATTGCGGGAGCAATGATAGTCATCTCAACTGCTATTTATTGGTATCAGTTTGAGCAAAATAAAAAAGCTTTGCAAAACAACCTTTACAGTGAAGCTACAAGTATACTAAATTTTGCTGATGTTTTGCTTGATAGTCGCAATGAAAAGTTTTTTTCTGGTGAATCTACAGAAGTCCCACAAATAATTCAAAATGAAATTTTTAAAAAGTTTACAGAAGTTAGTCAAGGAAAGGTATTTTTTAAAGAAGCATCTAAACATCCAATGAATCCTGCAAATAAAGCACTTCCTTTTGAGGCTGAAGTTATTGACTACTTTCAGTCTCATAAAGATCAAAAAGAGCATGAAAGACAGGTTGTTTTAAATGGTAAAGAGTACTATATGCTTGCACGCCCTATGATAGCCGAGGAGCGTTGTAAATTGTGCCACCCTACCTGGACACCTGGTGATGTTATAGCAATTGAGTCTACAAGAATAGACTTAAGTGATTTCAAGGAAGCCTTAAGTAAAAATATTCTATTTGCAGTATTAAACTGGTTATTTAGCATAGCAGTAATTTTATTGGTTATACATTTGCTGTTTAAAGAAGTTGTAGCTAAACGTCTTGAGAAACTACTTGAAATTTTTGGACTTGTAGAGCGTGGAAAATTGGCAATTGATGATATATTGGGTAAAGATGGCAATATAGATCCAAAAAGTAAGAATGAGATAGATCAGTTGTTTAGCCATTTAAAACAGATGGTTGATTCACTTCGACCTGTAATTATGAAGGTTGTTACCCAATCTAAAAATGTTGCATTTGAAGCTTCTTATGGTGTAGTAACACTTAAGCAGGCAAATGATCTTGTAAGTAATCAGACTAAAGAGATAGAGGTAGTTGCTGACAGTCTGCAAAATATTGATAAGATGAATGAATCACTGAATAAACAACTTGAAGAGCTTGTTTTGCAGATAGATCAAACAGTAGGTCTTGTTGCAGATGGTAAGAAGCAGATGGATTATAATGCAAGTGAGACTGAACAAGCCTCTGCAGCACTTGAATCAACAGTAAATGTAATAGAAGAGTTACGAAACTTTTCTGGAGAAGTGTCAAAAACTATAGATGCAATTTCAGATATTGCAGATGAGACAAATTTGATTGCTTTAAATGCTGCTATTGAGGCAGCACGTGCTGGTGAGCATGGACGAGGCTTTGCTGTAGTTGCAGAAAAAGTGCGTCAATTGGCTGAAATATCTATGGAGAATGCGAAGAATACCCGTCAAATTATACAGTCTATGGTAAACAGTATAGATAGTGTTGTAAAAAGTGCAAAATCTACTCAAGAGATTTTTGGTTGCTTGCGAGAAAGTGCTAAAAAGATTGATGCCTATTTTACACAAATAGAGAATACACAAAAAATAACTATAGAGACTATGCACCATTTTGGTAATGAGTTTGAAGAGGAAAAACGAGCATTTCATGAGATTTTGGAAAAACTTGATACAGTTACAAAAAGGAATAGTGATATATTAAATTCTAGTAAAAATATTGAATCAGTAATGACACTAATTGCTGAAGAGAGTGCAGAATTGAAAGTATTAAGTGATGGTTTTGAAACTGTTAAAAATAAGAGAAATGTTCCAAGAACAATAGTTTCTCCTCCAATCTATACCGAGATAGTTCTTGAAAATGGAACAAGTATGCCTGGTTATATTTTTGATATTTCTGAAAAAGGTATATCTTTTTATAGTATAGAAAAAGACAGTCCTTGCAAAAACTTAGATCTTCATGGAACAAGAGGTAAGATTAAGTTAGAGAAAGATGTCAATGGTATAAAAGATATTAGTTTCCAAATAGTCTATAAGAGTGAGCCTAAACTAGGTGGTGTTTGTTTCTGTGGAGCTAAGAAGATAGGTTAACACTCAGCATGTAATTGAGTGTTAACACTATAGATCTTTATAGATTTAAAATATATTTGATGCTTGCAGGCAAAATTGTATATTCTAAATCGTGAATTCTTTGTCTAAACTCTTCAAGAGTTTCTCCTCTTATCTTTTTAACACAGCCTTGTTCAACAATCTCTCCCCCGTCTAGTTCAGGTGTGATCCAGTGAACAGTAACGCCTCCTACTCTCATTTGACTATTAAAGCTCTCTTCAATGGCATTTGCTCCTTTAAATAGAGGCAATAAAGAGGGGTGCAAATTGATAGCTCTTATCTGTTCAGTAAAAACAGGTGTCAAAATACGCATAAAACCTGCTGCTACTACCAAAGATGGCTCAATTGATTTTATGACTTTTACCAACTCTGCATCAAAAGATTCTCTGCTTTCAAACTCTTTATGGTCTATTATAGTAGTGTTGATGCCATACTTTTTTGCCCGTTCAATTCCTTTTGCATTCGGTCTATTTGTTATGGGAATGATTTGTGTCTCTTTATCTCCAAATCTCTTACAATGAAAATGTTTAATAAGATTTTCCAGATTACTGCCATTTCCACTAAACAGAACAACTATTTTTACTTTATTAACCAACGTAACTCCTCAATTAAATCTTCTGCTATTGCACTGAAATTTGCTCCTTTATAGTTTCTTGCACACATAGTATGTGCAAGTGAACCATTAATCGCTGCATCCAATGGTGAATATCCTTGTGCCATAAGTGAAGCGATAAGTCCACTCAAGACATCTCCACTGCCAGCTTGTGAAAGAACTTGAGAGCCTAGTGGATTAATATATATTTTGTCATTATATGCAATGATTGTATTTGCACCTTTTAAAAGCAGTACAGTTTTTGGAAAGTTTTCACAAAATCGTTTTGCCCAGCCAAAGCGGTCTCTCTGAATATCTTCTACGCTTACATCAGCAATACCAACTGTTTTAAGCAGAGCTGCAAACTCTTTTGGATGTGGTGTAATAACTGTTTTACTGCATCTATCGAGCAATGTTTTAACACTAGGTATATAGCATATGTCTGCATCCATTAAAACTGCAAGATCATTCTTTACTATTGAATCTGCAATATCTGAGTTTAGATCGTAACCCATTCCCATACCTATTGCTACTGCATTTGTACCGGTTGGTAAGTTTTTACTTTGCATTAGTGAATATGGAATGTTTTGTATGCTGTTTCCAACAAGTGTAACTAGTCCTGCTCCAAATCTAAGGGCTGCAAGTCCACTAAGTGTTGCTGCTCCACTCTTTTCACCACAGATAATTGCAAGATGTCCATAATGACCTTTATGTGATGCAGGATTGTCTCTTAAAGGTGGGTTGAAGTCATCAGCTTCTAAAAGATATGTAGATGTGTCAATTTCATAAATCTTTCTGCTTACACCAAGATCTACAACTTCAATCTCTCCTATATATGGCTTAGAGTGGTCTGCAAAAAGTGCTTTTTTCAAGCTACCCATTGTTATGGTAATATCTGCTTTGAATGCAACAGGATTTGGATTTCCGTTTGGGTCTATCCCTGTTGGAATATCACAGGCAATCTTTTTTGCTTTCATCACATTTAGAGTCTTTATGAGTTCAACTCCTTTTTCATTAAGAGGCTTTGAAAAACCTGCTCCAAAGAGTGCATCGACAATGATATCTGTTTGTAAAGGGGTGTTTTCTACAGGTTTTACACCCAGTTTAAGAAGTCTTTGAAGTTGAAGTTTTGCCATATCAGATTTGGCTCCATATGGCATATATAAAGAGACTTCAAAGTCACTATGAAGCAGTCTTGCAAGAGTAATTCCATCGGCTCCATTATTACCAGGTCCTGCTACTATAAGGACTTCTTTTTTATTGCCATCTAATGCTCTAATATATTGAGCCATACCATCAGCTGCATGCTCCATAAGAATATCTTCTGTAAGCCCAAACTCTTCATAACAGCGTCTGTCCATTGCATAGCAATCATCAAAAACTTTTTGCATTAGAAAGCCTTTTGTATAGTTTTATTATTATGATAACAAAATTATGCTATAATTCGAATCCAAAAATTTAAACTGGAAGGGGGTGATGTCAGAATGCCTGGCATCCTCGTACGCGAAAACGAGTCTTTTGATGAAGCGTATCGCCGATTCAAGAAGCAAGTCGATCGTAACTTGATCGTTACTGAAGCTCGTGCAAGACGTTTTTATGAGCCTATGACTGAAAAGCGCAAAAAGCAAAAAATTGCTGCTCGCAAGAAGTTGCTCAAACGTCTTTTCATGCTGCGCAGATACGAATCTCGTCTCTAAGCAGTTTGAAAAAGCCCCGAAAGGGGCTTTTAATCTTTAATCACTTTATAAGCAGAAATCCCAATGGTCTTTAGCCGTTGGGATGAATGCTTATCAAGGCTTTAGCCTTGATTTCTTATATAATTCTGTATAGTTTCAGGACTTGCTTCTCCAATACTGCAAACCTTGTGCTTGCACTCTCTGTGAGAAAATGTTTTCTCTTTCCAAAAATGCTTTTTTAGATACTCTTTATGAAGTTTCCATATTTTCTTGGTAGTTATAGATTTTATACGATTAACTATTGATGATATAGATAGTCTTGGGATATATTGGATCATCAGATGAATATGATCAATGTCCGTTTCCATCTCTATTATTGAAAAATCACTATTAGCTTCTATTTCCCTAATGATATTCTTGATATTTTTATCAATATCACCGATAAGCAATTTCTTTCTATATTTGCATACTAATATCAAGTGTATTTTCAGATTATCTTTGCTCTATTAGTGGTTATATATCCATACAATTTTCTATGATTTTTCTTCATATTTTTGCCTTATTTATATTTTTATGATATAACTCTATAAATAGTTTATTAAGAAGGTTATTAATGCTTAAAGCATACAAATACTGTATCTATCCAACTAAATCTCAAATAGAGTTGATTGAGAAACATTTTGGATGTGCAAGATTTGTATATAACTACTTTTTAGACTTTCGTCAAAAAGAGTATGCTAAAGGTAAAAAAGTAGGTTACAGTGTAACTCAAGCAGAACTTACTAAACTAAAAAAACTTGATGAATATAAATGGCTAAATGAAGTTGGAAGTCAATCACTTCAAATGGCTCTTCGTTCATTAGATAACGCTTTTACAAGATTTTTCAAAAAGAAAAGCGATTATCCAAAATATAAATCTAAAAAACATTTCTTTCAAAGCTTTACTGCTCCACAAAATATCAAAATAGCAAATAATAGAGTTTATCTTCCTAAATTTACTAAAGATGGAATCAAACTAAAATATCATAGAGAGATACCTAAAAATGCAACATTGAAACAAGCAACTATCTCACGACATAACAATCAATACTTTGTTAGTATTTTGGTAGATGATAATATACCTATTCCTAAACCTATTAAAGCTAAAAATGCAGTAGGTTTAGATATGGGTATAGAAAATTTCATCATTACAAGTGATGGAGTTCTATATCCTAACCAAAAACACTTTATCAAATCTCAAAAGAGATTAAAAAGATTACAAAGAAGGTTTTCTAAAAAACAAAAAGGCTCTAAAAATAGCCAAAAAGCTAAATTAAGAGTCCAAAAACTCCATACTAAAGTCTCTAATCAAAGAAGAGACTATCTACACAAAATATCGGATGAGATAACCAATCAGTACGATATTATCTGTGTAGAGACTCTAAATGTAAAAGGGATGATTAGAAATAGACATCTGTCTAAATCGATAGCAGATGTAGCTTGGAGTGAATTTATAAGACAACTTGAGTATAAAACAAAATGGAGAGGTAAAACACTACTAAAAATCGATAAATGGTTTCCATCCTCTCAAATATGCTCAAACTGTGGTGCAAACAGTGGTAAAAAACCACTGAATATAAGAAAATGGACTTGTAAAGAGTGCGGGATTACTCATCAAAGAGATATAAACGCCTCTATAAATATAAGAAACTATGGATTAGGTCAAATAGATAACAGAAATACGGCTGGAACGGTCGTAATACAAGCCTGTGGAGTTCCCTCTGGCGGGGTTACAACTTCCTATGGAGTTGTAGCTAGTTATGGTTCTATGAAGCAGGAAGCCCAATCGTCTTTAGCGATTGGGTAGTTCACTGGTGAGCATCTCCATGAGAATCATGCTCTGAAGCACAAGTATTTATGCCAAGTGGTCCATAGAGTGGACACCAGCCTACAATGCCTGTAACTAATGGAATAATCCCCAACCATCCAACAAAATTTCCAGTAATCATAGCAAATACAATCAAAATAATACCTGCTACAACTCTACTTAAACGATCTTGATCACCCATTTTGCATTCCATCTTTATTTCCTTTAATTGAATTTTGGATATATTACCAAAAAAATGTTAAGGATGACCATGCATTTTACAGCTCCTTTAAAATCTGACTCTATAAAGATTATGTTGCTTGGAAGTGGTGAGCTTGGTAAAGAGGTTGCTATTGAAGCTCAAAGATTGGGTATTGAAGTTATAGCAGTTGATCGCTATCCTAATGCACCTGCTCATCAGGTAGCACATGAAGCACATGTTATAAATATGCAAAACAAAGATGAGGTTTTAGACCTTATTCGACGTGTAAAACCTGACTACATTTTGCCAGAGATTGAGGCTATAAGCATAGAAGCACTCTTTGATGCTGAAAAAGAGGGCTTTCACGTCATACCAAATGCTGAAGCAGTAAATAAAACGATGAATCGTAAAAATATTAGAAAATTTGCTGCTGAAGAGTTAGGTTTAAAGACAAGTGCTTACCGGTTTGTTGCAAGCTTTGAAGAGCTTGAAAAAGCAGCTGAAGAGGTAGGTTTTCCTTGTGTAATTAAGCCTGTTATGAGTTCTTCAGGACATGGACAAAGTGTAGCAAAAACTCCAGAAGATTTAAAAGAGTCTTGGGAAATTGCAAAAGAGGCGCGCGGTGATGCAAGTGAATTGATTGTCGAAGAGTTTGTACGGTTTGATTATGAAATTACTCTTTTGACAGCACGAAATGAACATGGAACTGTATTTTGTGAACCAATTGGACATGAGCAAAAAGATGGTGATTACATTTTTAGTTGGCAACCTGCATATATGAGTTCTGAAGCGAAAGCAAAAGCGCAAGAGATTGCCAAGAAAGTTACTGATGGACTAGGAGGAAGAGGAATATTTGGTGTTGAATTATTTGTTAAAGGAGATGAGGTATATTTTAGTGAAGTAAGTCCAAGACCTCACGATACTGGGATGGTAACACTCATTACTCAAAGTCAAAGTGAGTTTGCACTCCATCTTCGTGCTGTACTTGGGCTACCTTTGGATTTTGCATTCTTCACACCTGGTGCAAGTGCTGCTTATAAAGCAAAAAATGATAGTGTAACGCCAATTATTCATGTTGACGAAAAAGCTTTTGCTACAGACTCATTTGTAAGGGTTTTTGGAAAACCAGAGAGTCATGAAGGGCGGCGTATGGCTGTTTTACTGACAATGGCTGCAAGTGAAAGTGAAGCACTTAAAAAAGCAAAAGAGAGAATAGGTTTTTTTGATGATTCTGCTAAAGTGACAAAAGTTGTAGAAGAGAAGTGCAGTGAGAATGAAGAGAGTTGTGTAATAAAGAGAGTGATTAAGTTTATTTTCGGATAGAAATGAAACTGGTTCAAAAAAATATTATACTCAAACCCAAAGAGCGTGGCGTACATTTGGTAACGCAAGAGATAGTAACACAACTGCCTGAAATAAGAGAGTTTAAAACTGCTTTTTTACATCTTTTTTTACAGCATACCAGTGCAGCTCTTACTATCAATGAAAATGCTGATCCGGATGTACGCACCGATACAGAGACTTTTATTGATGATTTGGTACCTGACGGTTACCCAAAATTTAGACATATTTTAGAAGGGTATGATGACATGCCCGCTCATATAAAATCTATGCTTTTTGGGTGTCAATTGACTATTCCTATAACAGATGGGACGTTAGCTCTTGGTACTTGGCAAGGAATTTACTTAATAGAAGCAAGGGATCATGCAGGGAATAGAAGAGTAGTAGCTACGTTGCAGGGCAACATGGTATAATTTTAGTTATGAGAAAATTAATAGTGTTAATAGCAGTGTTGTTTACTGCTTCTGTATCAGCTGCAACTGTTCAGTGCAAAATTGAGAATGAACGGATTTATTGTACTTATCATCTTGATAGATCAGACAATCAAAATGGTAAATCTGTAGAGTTTCATTGGATATCACCGCAATCTCCAAAAGATGATCGTATTCGTCATTTTAATATTCCTCCACGTTATGGCTCTGTTTATGATTACCGTTTTTTGCCGGGAAGAGCAAAAGGCAAATGGCATGTTAAAGTAATAGACCTTGATACAAATGAGTCTGTTGAAACTGCTTTTATAATTAATTCAACAGATGACTCTATGTTTGAAGAGGATTAAAAAAGAGTTGGCTGTTCAAGAGATTTAATTTTAAAACTCTTTCTATGAACAGGCGAAAGACCATTTTTTGCAATTGCATCAATGTGTGCTTTTGTCCCGTAACCTTTATGTTTTTCAAAACCATACTGAGGGTATTTTTTAGATAACTCTACCATATATCGATCACGTGTTACTTTTGCAAGTATGCTTGCTGCACTCACTTCAGGAACATCAACATCAGCTTTAACTTGACAACGTAAGCCTGAAATACCAAATGTAGTATTCCCGTCAAAAATATACTCTGCATCAGGAATTGTTTGCATAATCTCTTTTAAACCTGAGATCAAACAAGCACTGATGCCAAGATTGTCTATAGTTTCTGCTTCAAAAGATACAATATGATAGATGCTATTTTCAATTATAAGATCATACAGCTTTTCGCGCTTTTTCTCAGTCAGTTTTTTTGAGTCATTAAGTTCATCAATAGAGTCTTTCAGAATAACTCCAGCCATAACCAAAGGACCTGCAACAGGTCCACGCCCTGCTTCATCTATTCCACATAACTGTTTCATATGAAAATTTATTATTTTGGAAATATAATTTTAAATATAGCACCATTTCTATCATTTTTAACATCAATTTTTCCATTCATCCTTTCTTCCAGAATAATTTTAGAGATATATAAGCCTAGCCCAGTTCCGTTTTTTTCATTTTTAGTAGAGAAGTAAGGGTCAAAAACTTTATCTATTATATCTTCAGGGATCCCTCCGGCATTATCTTTTATTAAAATAATTAGCTCAATATCATTATTTTGAAGCTCAATATAGATTTGTTTATTGTCTATATTTCTCTCAAGAAGAGCATCTTTAGCATTATTTAATATATTAATTATTATCTGCGTAAACATATTTTTATAATTGTTTAAAGTATAATTATTGTTATCTTCATAATAAAAAGATATTTTAATATTATTTTTTTTAAATAATGGTTCTATTATACTTAAAAGTTCTTCAATTGTTTTTTTTAAATCAAAATAGTTTTTATTTTCCTGAGCTTTAAAAAACTCCATAAAATCATTAATTGTTTTTGACATTAAATTTATCTGTTTCTTCGAATTTTCTTTAAAATATTGTATAGCTTGTTTATCTATTTTCCCTTTTTTATAGTTATATATATGAGTTTGAATTAATAGATAAAGATTATTTAATGGTTGTCTCCATTGATGTGCAATCATACTTATTATTTGGCTCATTTCATTTAACTTAGAATCTCTAAGTTTTTCTACTCTTTTTAAAGCTTTTTGTTTCTCTTCTATCTCTCTTTTTAATTTTTTATTCATAATTTGAAGATATATTAAAAATGGTATAGTGATTCCAAATACAATAGAAATATAGATCATTGTTTGCTTATTAAAAAAAATCTTTTGATCTTTAATATACCCCCATTTTAACTAGCCCATTCCGATACTAAGGAATACTTTTTGCTATAAAGCCAAAAAAGTATATTTATATCGGGAGAAAAAATGGAGCCAGAATTATTGAAAATTTTAAAAGAGCATATATCAGAACAGGCAAGACCACAGGGGAGACAGTATAGTTTGCCGGTAATAATGTTTTTATCGATAATAGCTATATTAATGGGAGCAAAGAATCCAATAGAGGTATATAAATGGATGAAAGCAAACGCTAAAAGGAAGGAGATAAAAAAATTACTAGGAGTAGAGTTTATACGAATACCTGGGAGATCAAGATTATATGATTTTTTTGAGATAGTAGATAAAGATGAATTAGAGACAGCTTTTAGA
>NZ_FOXB01000041.1 GCF_900115615.1 Hydrogenimonas thermophila
TCGCAGTTTTGAAGTGTTTTAAAAATGAAACAAAAAGGTATGTTTTTTTTTAAAATTTCAGCCGTTTAAGTTGTTTCTTATAAAACGGCTTTTATCATCATTTTAATATTCCTTTTTATTAATGAAGTTCCACCTCTTACAATCACACACATCCCCCAATCTCACCTCTTTCCACCCGTTCATCCTGTTCCTTTTTATATTTTTCTTTTTTTCAAAAAAATAAATTAAAAAGAAAAAAAGCCCATAAATTCGAGAGTTATTCAAATTTATTTTTTATTTTATTTTTATTTTATTTCTTATTTGCCAAAAAATATACCATATTTTTATTTGCACCCTCTCTTTCTAATTCACCCTCTTCATACATTTTATAAACTACTCTTCTTAAATATTTAATATCCAAACCATCCATTCTTTGATGTATTTCTGAAATCTTACTTTTCGGATGAGCTTTCAAATCTTCTTTAATCAAAGCTCTTAGTGTGTGTTCTTCCATAGTTTTTAGGCTTGGTTTTAAGTTATGCTCCATTGATGATATTACTTTTGGATTAAGCATATACATAAGTCCTTTGGTTCTACCCTCTGTTAAAACAATATTTTTATTTGTCAGCCCACTAACCCAATTTCTAAGTCTTTCATCATCTTGTAATTGTAATATTCTTGCAAGGTCAAAACCCGATATCTTTTTCTCTCTTATAATAACACCTAATGCGATAATCTCTTTTTGGGTAAGTTGATAATGGTTTGCCAAAAAATCTAAAATCTGTAAAACATCTTCATCTACAATATTTGAATAGATTGTTACTTTCATATAGTTTATATCGCTTTCAATATCAGGAAATCTTTTACCATCAAGGCTTAATTTTTCATATATAAGGTCATATCCACTGCCTTCACTTTCCATTAGATTGAGTGCTTTGAAAGTATCTATGAGTTTTGGATTTCTTCTATGAACTTGATGCAAAATATTATCTTTAGTAACTCCAAGAGGCAAACCACCAGGATTTTTGATTTCCAGTCTATCTTTATATACAGATATAAAAATATCACCAGATATAGTGTATGACTTATGAGCAAAAGCATTGATTAAAAGTTCTCTAATTACTGCTTTATTATAGTGACGAACTTGTTTTCTAAAAAGTCCATTTGGTATTTCAAAACTATAATTTAGCTCTATTGCTTCTTTTTCTATTTCAAGCAGTAACTCTTTTGGGTTATATTGATTAAGATTCCATTCAATTTTACGAATTTTTTCTTCATATTCATTATAAACAATATATTGAATAGTAAGCGGATAATTTAATTTGCCTCTTTGTTTATAATCACCTAACCATAAAATACCAAGATTAGTAAGTTTTCCATTATCTATTAGATGAAAATGCTCTAATATTTCGTAATTCTCTTTATCTTTTATAAAATCACTTACTCTATCTGAATTTCTAATATCATCTGTGAATTTTATAATATTCTCTTGTGGTACATCATTGATAGTATATCTTGTAGTTACTAACTCCCATTGAAAAGCACCTTTTTCATGAGCCAATCTTGTAAGTTCTTCACCTTTTACAGGAACGCACTCATCACCAATTCTAATATATACTCTACCATCACTTGTTGTAGCAATAGTCTTTAATGATGGATATATTTGAATAATAGCATATTCACCACCATTATCATGCTTTTTGATTTCTGGATTAACAAGTCCAACACTATCAGTAAAACTTCTTAGTGTTTTTATAATTTTATTTAACTCTTCTTGGTCTATTGTTTGAGTAGAAGGAGGTAATTTGTCTTTATCTTCTATACCAATTATTAAATAACCTCCTTGAGCATTTGCCATACAAACACAGGTTTTTGCTAAATCTTTTAAATTTGAATTATTACCAAATACTTTTTTTAAACTTTTATATTCTATTTTATTAGTTTCAGATTCCAATAACTTATCCATCTTATTTTTCCAGCTTAAACCCAAGTTCAGCTAAATTATGCCTCAACAACTCTTCAAGCTCTCTATTTTTAGCAAGTTCATTAGAAAGTTTAGCTGTTAGCTCTTCCATCTTTTCTTTAAATGGTACTTGTTCTTCTTCGCTTTCAACAATTCCTACAAATCTTCCAGGAGTAAGTATAAAATTCTCTTTTTCTATATCTTTGGTTGTAGCTACTTTATAAACCCCAAGCTTGCTTACATCTTCACCTCTTCTAAATCTTTTGAATCTATCTACTATCTCTTTTATATCCTCATCAGTTAAAGTTCTTTGTTTTCTATCTATCATTTCACCAAAATCTCTTGCATCTATAAAAAGAGTTCTCTTTTTTTGAGGCTTATTTTTATTGAGTATCCATATGCAAGCTGGAATTTGAGTATTAAAAAAGAGTTTATCAGGAAGAGCAATAATTGCTTCAACTAAATCAGCTTTTACAATCTTTTCTCTTATTTTATCCTCTCCCCCAGTCGTTGAACTAAGACTTCCATTAGCAAGTACAAGCCCTACTACACCACTTTTTGGCGGTAGGTGATATAACATATGTTGCATCCAAGCAAAGTTTGCATTATTTTTTGGAGGTGTACCATAGACCCATCTTTTATCATTTCCCAAGCTTGGATGCCACCAATCCTCTTCTTTTTGGTTAAATGGAGGATTTGCAAGTATAAAATCAGCTCTTAAGTCTAGATGTTGGTCTTTTGTGAAGGTATCGGCTGGCTCTTTTCCAAAATTAAAATCAAGCCCCCTTATTACCATATTCATAATTGCTAATTTCCAAGTAGTTGGATTTGATTCTTGTCCATAGATTGAAATATCTCCGACTTTTCCTCCGTGAGTTTGAATAAATTTTTCGCTACTTATAAAAAATCCTCCACTTCCCATTGCTGGGTCATAAACCCTTCCTTTAAAAGGTTCAACTATTTCTACTATGAGATTAACTATCGATTTTGGAGTATAAAATTGTCCTCCGCCTTTTCCTTCAGCTAAAGCAAATTTACCTAAAAAATACTCATATACATGTCCTAAAATATCTTTTGCTTTAAAGCCCTCATATTCAAATGGAATAGTTGAAATCAGATCAACTAAGTCAGTAAGTTTTGACCCATCTATTTGGAGTTTTGCATAATCTTTATTTAACACCCTTTTTAGTTTTGGGTTCTCTTTTTCTATTGATTCAAAGGCATCATCTATCAGTTTGCCAGCACTCTTAAACTCTCTGCCATCAGGAAGTTTAGCACCAATTGAAAGCCTCATATTTTCTTGAATATATTGCCATCTTGCACTTTCTGGTACCCAAAAAACATTTTTTTCTGTATAATAGTCTCTTACTTCAAGTTCTTCTTTTATAAACTCTTCATCATCTCCCAAATATAGTTCACTATCAGGGTTTCTAAACTCTTTTTCAAGCTCTTTTCTTCTTACTTCAAAAGCGTCTGATACATATTTAAGAAATATTAATCCCAAAACTACATGCTTATAAACCGCTGCATCAAGAGATGACCTAAGCTTATCGGCACTTTTCCAAAGTTTCTTTTCAAGATCCAATAAAAACTTTCTTTCTTTCATATTTTACCTTTTATTGCTCTTTCAACTGCTCTTTTAACTTACGCTTCAAAACTTTTCCGGTTGCATTTTTAGGAAGCTCGCCCACAATACGAATATCACGCGGTTGCTTGAAGTTGGCAAGTTTCTCTTTAAGAAATTTACGTAATGCTTTTACATCTACATCTGCATCTTCTGCAGGCTCTATGAAAGCAACAGGAACCTCTCCAGACTTTTCATCTGGCATTCCAACAACAGCAGAAGTACCAACACCATCAAAACTGTTTATAATCTCTTCAATCTCCCTTGGGTAAATGTTTATCCCTTTTGAAATGATCAAATCTTTCTTACGATCGACAATAAAAAGAAAACCTTCTTCATCAAGGTAACCCATATCTCCAGTTAAAAGCCAACCATTGACAATTGTCTCATCAGTTGCTGTTGGATTATTTAGGTAGCCTTGCATTACATTGTCACCCTTAACAATAATCTCACCAATCTCTCCTGTAGGCAGTTCCATCATATTCTCATCAACTATCTTAATCTCCACACCAGGAATTGCAGGACCTACTGACATAGGCTTTTGGAGTGCCGGAGGATTTACAGAAACCACAGGAGAACACTCACTTAAACCATACCCTTCAAGCAGTTTGGCACGCTTAAACTTTGATGTAAAACGATTAATCGTAGCTTCACTAAGAGGTGCGGCACCACTAACAAAGTAACGTACCTTTTGAAACCACATAAAATACCACGGAAGCTTTGCACGACTTAAAGCATTATAAACATCAGGCACACCTACAAACATAGTAACACGCTTCAAAAGAATCTGCTTAATAATATTGCTAAAAGGCATAATGTTTCGTATAAGCACAAAAGATGCACCATAATATAGAGGCATTATGACCGTTACAGTAAGTGTAAAAGCATGAAACATAGGCAAATAAACAATAAAACGATCTTTTCGTGTAAACTTTGTAAGCTCACCTATTGCCTGACAGTTGTGAAAGATGTTGCGATAACTCAGCATTGCACCTTTGGGGTTACCTGTAGTACCTGAAGTGTATATAATGATAGCAAGTTCATCTATCTTTGGAAGCTCTACAGTTTCATGACTCTTTAAAATTTCAAAAATTTCACTAAAACCTATGTTTTTATTGTCCAGCGATTCATAATCGCCTTCCCACACAATTCGCTTAATCTGAGTCTTTTCCCAAAGTGGTTCAACAACCTTTTTAAGCTGACTTGATGCCATTAACATCTTGGCATCACAATCATTTAAAATATATGCAACCTCTTCCTCTTTTAAAAAAGTGTTAATAGGAACAGCAACTGCCCCTATCTTAGTAATAGCAAAGAGACTAATTACAAACTCTTTGGTATTTTGCATAAAAATGGCTACTCGATCACCCTTTTTTATGTCACTCAACTCAAGAAAACGGGCAAGTGTATCTACCTTTTTAAGCAATCTTTCATATGTCAACTTATAGTTACCAATAAAGATAGCCGGCTTACGAGATACAGAGAAACTGAGCATCTCATAGAAGTTTTCGTATGGATAATTCATTTAGAACCTGTACCCTATAGAGATATTTGTAAGGATTGCTCCACCCTCACTAAAAGTACCTTCAATTCCTTTTTCATTTGGAGGTGTATGTATAGTGCGCTCATCTTTATGGTCATAAAGTAAACTAAAACCGGCTTCTAAATCTTTATTTATCTGCATTATCGCCCCTATAGAGAAGATATTTGCATCTGAATCAGGCAATTCAAAGCTAACAGTCTTTTCAGGTATTGGTGTCTCATCATATGCATAACCTGCCATTAGTGTCCACTTTTCATCTAGTTTATGGGTAATACCTATACGGAAGGTATTGGTATCTGACCAATCTTTATCAATTGGTGTTCCAAAAACAGCATCAACTACAGGATTGGTAAAATGAAAATCAAGTTTCTCATATTCTGACCAATATGTTCTCTCATAAACCAATTCTACACAAGTCTTTCCAAAAGTATGTGCAGCTGCTAAAGCCAATGTTGCAGGAAGAGGCACACTGACTCCTCCTGGAGTATCGTAGTATGGAAGAGGGTTTGAACCTACAGCTATAAAACCAGTAGAGCTTCCTTCAAGATTTAGATCTACATTTGATCGATACGTTAAACTAAGAGTAGTTTCCGGCTTTGGTTTATAAGATAGTGCCAAATTATAGCCAAACTCAATTGTATCACCTTCCATATTTTCTGCATACATACCTTCATTAAACAGCTTAACTTTTCCATCACTGTAAATAAGACGTAAACCACCACCTATACTGAATTTAGGCGTTACAGCATATGAAACAGTAGGATTAAGTTCAACTACCTTAAGAGTAAACTCCTCTGCATACATCTTTTGAACTGCACCATCCCACTTTTTGGAAAGACCACCAGGCTCAACAAGAGAGAGACCAAATCGAAAGTTTCCCACTTTAGGACTTATATAATGAAAATATGGAAGTAAAAAATCTTCAGTTTTTGAATTATCGTCTGCTGGCACACCTGCAACACTTCCTCTATACTCAACTTCTGGCAAATGAATATAAGTTAGTCCTGCTTCTAAAAGTTTATCTCCTTCAATCCAACTCATATTTGCAGGGTTGTAGTAACTTGCATCAGCTGAATCAGCACCGGCAACATAAGCTGCACTAAGTGCCATAGAACGTGTAGACTGCTCTGGTATCTTGTATGCACTTGCCATTAACACTGTTGCCGTTGCCATACTTGTCACAACAGTACGGACAAAAAAGTCAGTATATTTCATAAACACATCCTTGAGCGGTTTTGTAGCAATACTATCTAATCTAGGATAAAAAAAAATTAAATTAATCTCTAACTTAAAGTTAAGATTATAAAATGTTTCAAAAAAGTTCAATAATAAGAAGGATTTTAATTATGAAAACTTGGCATATACTTTTAAGCAGTGTTACTGCTATGCTACTGTCAGGATGTGGCGGAACATCAGACAACTTTACCTCATCCCAAGCAGTTGGTGGATATATCATTTTAGATACAAAAGGAGGAAATATTCCATATCCAAATGACATCTTATTTGCTCCTACAGAGACAGAACCTGCAGATGGTACTGTTAACATTCCTTTCGATCCAGACAGTAGTGACGCTGGAGTTAAATCTGCTCTAAATACTCTTGATGGTTTTTCTACTACAGCACCAATAACTGTTAGTGTAAGTAGTGATATAAATAGTTCTACACTGCCTGGAAATATTCATCTATACAAAGTTGCAGCTACTGACTCAAATGCAACTTCTCCTATTCCAATGGTAGAAACTATCACTTCAGAATTACAATTTGGGCAAGATTATGTTGCAACATATTCAAATGGGAAAATTGCCATACTGCCTCTTAAACCTCTTGAGAGTCACTCACACTATATGGTTGTTATGACTAATGGGATCAAAAACAATGTAGGTGAATCAATTGCACCAGATTACACTACAACTCTTTTGATTAACAATACACATCTGTTTGACAATGAAGGAAACCCTGCCATTATTCTTGACAGTGACCCTGAAACCAATATTGCAACACTTAAAATACTTGCAGGATTACAACAATTAACCCAGCAGATGCTTGCAGTTGCCAACAAAGATGAAGGAATTTCTGCTTCTGATATCATATCTATTTGGAGCTTTACAACACAAACCATTGGAGATGTTGCACAGGCATTTGCAGATCAAAACTATTCACAAGCCGTGCTTGGACTTCAAGATACAAATTTGACATCTAAAGATATATTAATGGCGGCAGGTTATGATGTCAATGAGTCTATGGCTGGTATTGCAAAAGTTTATGCCGGAACTCTATCAAATCTTCCTTACTATCTTGGTATTCCAACCGAAACAGATCCAACTGCTCCACTTCATAAATCATTTGAGTTTGAGAATGGAAACAATCTACCAAAAGTTGAAGCTAATGTAACTATACCAGTCTTAGCGACAGTTCCAAACAGTGCTTCCGGTTGTACAAAGCCAGACAACGGATGGCCAGTTGTAATTTTCCAACATGGCATAACACAAAACAGAACTAACCTATTGCCAATTTCTGAAAGCTTTGCAAAAATTTGCTATGCAGCTGTTGCAATAGACCTACCACTGCATGGTATTGATGATAATACCAGTAAATTATATATGAGCAATATTGAACGAACTTTTGATGTTGACTATGTTACACAAGATAGCGAATGTAATACAATAGCAGCTCAACCAGATGGAAAACCTGATTGTTCAGGAACACACTATATTAATCTCAAAAGCCTCTTGACTGCTCGGGACAATATGCGCCAAAGCACATCTGACTTTATAGCTTTAAAAAATGCTCTTGGAACTGCCATTGGAGTAAAGTTTGATGCTTCACAAGTATCTTTTGTAGGTCACTCTCTTGGAGCTATGGCTCCATTTGGATTTCTTACTCATAGAAAACTTGATACTGTTGTATTGGCAAACCCTGGTGGAGGAATTGCAGAACTTCTTAACAACTCTCCACGCTTTGGTCCTGTAATTGAAGCTGGGCTTGCAGCAGAAGGCATAACAAAAGGTTCACCTGAATATGACTCATTTATGTTAGCAACACAAACAATCATTGATGATGCTGACCCAATCAACTATGCTGAAATGACTGCAGCAAACCAAAAAATGCTTTCATTTGAGGTAATTAATGATCAAGTTATTCCAAACAGTGTTGAAACCGCACCACTATCTGGTACAGAACCTCTGTTAGGACTTATGGAAGCAAAAAATATTTCAGACTATGCAATACCTGCACTTGTAACGTTAGAAACAAACAATACTGCAACCCGCTTTACAGATGGAACACATAGTTCATTCCTTACACCTGATGTTCCATCTGTTATGACAGAGATGCAATCTGAAATGGCAACATTTATCTTATACAAGGGTGAAAAAGTAAATATCTCAGATGATTCAATTATAAAATAATCCTACTTTTCCACTAAATCATAAAGGGCCTGGATCTCCTGGGCCCAGATAGACTCGTCTATAGTTTCTAAAATTAATGGAATATCATCCATTCTCGGATCATTCATAATAAATTTAAATGGTTCCCAGCCAAGTTCGCCTTGACCTAACGAATGATGACGATCCACTCGACTGCCTAAAGGCGGTTTGGAGTCATTTATATGCATGCCTCTAAGATACTCAAACCCAACAATTGTATCAAATTCGTTCATAGTTTTTTCATAAGCTTCTCTTGTTCGCAAATCATACCCTGCAGTAAAGGTATGACAAGTATCTAAACATACACCTACACGAGATTTATCTTCACACTTATCTATTAGATATGCAAGATGCTCAAATTTATAGCCTAAATTACTGCCTTGCCCTGCCGTATTTTCTAATACAAGAGTAACACCTTCTGTCTCATTCAATGTAATATTCATAGCTTCAGCAATACGATCAAGACACTCTTCTTCACTAATCTTTTTTAAATGGCTTCCTGGATGAAAGTTAAGTTTATCTAACCCTAATTGTTCACAACGTTTTACTTCATCAATAAATGCTTCTAAACTTTTCTGTCGCTTTTCATCTTCAGGATGACCCAAGTTAATCAAATAACTGTCATGAGGCAATACATGCTTTGGCTCTATGCCACTCTCTTTCAAGTTTGTTTTAAACTTCTCAATAGTCTTCTCATCAAGAGGTTTTGCTTTCCACTGTCTTTGATTTTTGGTAAAAAGAGCAAATGCTTTAGCTCCTATTGCCTTGGCATTTAAAGGAGCATTGTAAACACCACCTGAGGCAGATACATGAGCACCAACAAATTTATTAATATCTTGCATTATGTTACTTCTCCACTATTTTGATCAATATATGGTTTGTTTTATCCTTAAATCGAGCTGATGTCGAATCAAAGGTGTAGATTATATCAAATTTATCTTCATCAAAAATTTGTTGTTTCCACTTACCTCTCTCTTTATGTAAATCCTCATTATTAAAGATTGGCTTTTTTAAAAATATATTTGCAAGTGTACCTTTTGGATATTTTACATTCAAATAACTCCTATAAAACTGCTCTTCACTCATACACTTAGAGTCTATACATATTCGTTTACCAATAGTCAATGTAAAAACTGCTTTACCAGAAGAGTAGACTTGAGCTTTTACTTGCCTTTTTCCTCTATAGATAAACCCCATATCTGCATACTTAAGTTTAGGAGATTTAATAACAATTAATGAAGCTTTTGGTACTTCATAGTAGTTTTTAGAACACCCGCTAAATAAAAAAAAGAGAGATAAAAAGATAATTTTTAAAAAAAATTGCATATTTTTCCTTTTTTAGTTATAATTTTATAATATTTTAAGTTAGATTTACTATAATTCCATCCACAAAGCCGTTGATGGCCCCTTCATCTAGCGGTCCAGGATGCAAGGTTTTCATCCTTGTCACAGGGGTTCGAGTCCCCTAGGGGTCACCACCTTTTTTCATTTTTGCTTCAATTTTAATATTGCAAGCAGCTATTTTATAGCAATTTAAGTTAATTGTTTATAAACTTACTCTCTAAAGCCGTTGATGGCCCCTTCATCTAGCGGTCCAGGATGCAAGGTTTTCATCCTTGTCACAGGGGTTCGAGTCCCCTAGGGGTCACCACCTTTATATCTCACTTATACCCACTCAAATATCAATCACAAAACAAATCTGTATAATTGACACTTTTTTAAGTAAAATAATATATTTCCTATGTCAACATTATGATATTAATTATCATTTTAGGAAATTTTGTGAAAAAGCTTATTTTTCTTTTTGCTATATCTCTTTCTCTTACAAAAATCTTGGCTGCAGATATGGTAAATGAACAGATAGACATTACTACTATTCGTAATTATATTGGTGATGTACAACCTCTTGAACATACTAAGGCACAAATAAGATTTGGCTTTTTAAATTTAAATATGGCTGATGAGTCACTTAATGATACTAAATCATTTGCAATAGGAGGTCATTTACATTTAGGCTCTAAAAGATGGCATGGAGTAAAAGTTAGTTTTGAAAGCTATGCTGTAAAGGATTTAACTCTTCTCTATAATTCAGATGATACAAACAGAGATTTTTTTGATAGTCAAGGTAATGGCTTCATAACACTCTCACAAGCTTTTATTGATGGAAAATTTAAAAATACCACCATAAAACTTGGACGGCAGATGATAAATACTCCACACCTAGACTCAGATGATATAAGAATGATGCCTAACTATTTTCAAGCTTTTGTCATAAAAAATAGTGATTTTAAAAACTTAGAACTAACTGTGGCAAAAGTAGATAAAATGGCTGGTTGGGAGAATGGATTAGACTCTTCAAAATTTATAGACATAGAAAAAGTAGCTGGTTCAGACAAAAATAGCGATGGATTATATATGCTCTCTGCGGTCTATAATGGTATTGAAGATTTTAATTTTCAAGCTTGGTACTACTATCTTAGAGATTTATATGACATTATTTATCTTGAAATAGTAAAAGAGTTTAAAGTAAACCAAGCAACATTTACACTTGGACTACAATATGATAGATCAAATGGTATTGGAAGTATGCTGCTTGGAGATATTGGATCATCTACATATGGAATTACTCTTCATACTCATTACAGTGGGCTACAACTCCTTTTTGCTTATAACAAAGATTTGGGTAAAACAGGAGCTATTGGAAGCTTTGGAGGAGGACCATTTTTCACCTCTTTGGAAGATCAGACAATTGATGCTATTGGCGAAAAAGGTGATGCCTGGATTATAGGATGTGAATATAACTTTAAAAACTTCAAATTGAGTACTATTTATGGTAGTTTTCAAGCTAAAAATAAAGAAATTTATAATGTTACTGAAACAGACTTTATTTCTGAATATGAGATTAGTAATCGTTTTTCTGTAACATTAGCATATGCTATGATTAATGATAAGAATTTAAATAATGGCTATAATCAATTAAGATTTATTATGAATTATAATTTTTGGTAAAAGGAATATTATTTTATGAAAAAAGCTAGTATATATTTCTTATTCTTAATACTAAACGTATATGCAATAGAGTTTCAAACAGTACACTCTAGTATGCACTCTTATATTGAAAATATAAAATTTGAAAACTCAAAACAAAAAAATGATGGTATTATATTTGGAATTGGAGCAGATATCCATATAGGAGCATCTGAGTATAAGTTTACTTATGAAAAAGGTAATACAGATACAAAAAAACCACCACTTGACAAAGACTTAAAAGTAGATAAGATTTTCTTGCAATATAGCTATAAATTTAGTGAGAAAATATCTACAAATATAAACTATATTAATATTAATGACAATATTGCCATTACAGATAATGGTAAGGCTTATGGAGTTGGTTTAAGCTTTAGAACGAATAAAAAGTTATCTACAAATTTAACACAATTTTATGTTGACTATAAAGATTTTAATACTTATCAAAGTGATTTAAATATAGATTATAAATTTAAAATAGAAAATATAAAACTCTCTTCAAATATCAAGTATATAGACATTAAAGAAAAACAAAACAATACCTTTACACAAAATGCAAAAAGCAACTATCTAACCTATGGTTTTAAAGTTCACTCACACTATAATAGTTGGCATTTTGGAATGGCAAGTTATTTTGGAAAAAGAGCTTTTGCTATTATGAATAATGGCTTTAAAATACAACACCATGCAATGGAGTTTGAAAAAACATTTTCAATTGGTATTGGAAAAACTTTTGGAAAAACTATAGTTAGGCTTCAGCATATATATCAAAAAGCAATCGAGCTTCCTATTCAAAATAGAGATGTAAAAATTAATAATACAAGATTAATAATTAATTATAAATGGTAAGTTATAAACTTATTACTAAATAGTCTCTATATTAACCTTTATATCAGCAGGATTTGCATAATAGAATGGAGCAGTTGTAATTACTCCATCAACTCCTGCTGTAGCATACTCTTTAACATTTTCAAGTTTTATTCCACCTGTTGCAAATAGACGAATATCAGGGTAATTCTCTTTTAGAATAGATACAACTTTCAAAAGAGTTTTTACAGGAAACTTTTCTAGTTGAAAAAGACGTACTCCAATTTTTGCAAAAGTTAATGCATCTTCAAATGAGTCGACTTCAACAGCTATCTGTTTTTCAGCCATTGAACTCTTTTGTAACTCTCTAATCCTTTTTAAAAGCACCTTTTCATCCAATAAATTTCTATGATTTTTAAAGATCAAAAACGTTTCAGACAAACCAAGTCTATGAGGATGAGCACCACCACTCATTACTGACTTTAGTGCTATTTTTTTAAATCCAGGCTGTGATTTACGCGTAGTAAACAGAGGTACACTACCTGCCTCTTTTACCATTAAGTTGGTATATGTCGCAATACCACATGCATACTCTAAAATATTTTGACACACTTTCCACGCTCTATGAAGAGATCCTGCTTTACCTTCCGCTTTAACTATAACTTCACCACTTTTCAAACTCTTTCCAGAGGAAACCATCTCTACATAATGTACACCAACTTTTCTTAATATACGGGCAACCTCTTCACTGCAAGAGACAACCAAATCTTCTCTTGCAGTAAAGGTCATCACTGCATCAATATTACCAATCCCTAAAGAGTCGGTAGTCAGATCAAAATATGGTAAATCCTCTTCTATTAACCTATCTATCTCATATTCTGTAAAGTGTATCATCATTGAACCTCATCAATTATAATGCTCTCTTCTCACTTGCTAAAAAAAAGGTTAATGGCAAAGCACAAAGAGCCAAACCTATTGCTGTTTGATATGTTGCAGTCAAACCATAGTGATCACCTATAAACCCCATCAAAAAGACAGTTGATGATGTCACACCAAAATTTATTGTCATATAGATGCTATTTAAAAAAGTTGGCATATCTGTTTTTAGATCATGAACTAATGCCAACAAGACAGGTCCACTTGCAAAAATAAATAGACCTATCAAGCTCAAACTAAGAAACATTGAAAATGTACTCTTAGAGTATAGAAAGAGAATCATAAAGAGTACAGCTAATAGACCCGAAACAAAGAGTGTCTTTTTACGACCTATTTTATCTGATAGAGTCCCTGAAGCCAAAGTTCCAATCACTCCAAAAAATTGTAAAACTGAAAGAGAGATACCTGCATACCAAAGGTCAAACCCTTGATTTGTCAAATATAGAGGGAGATAGAGAGTCATAACCACTTTCAAAGATGACTGAAAGATCATAAACATTGCTATCAAAATAAAAAAGCGATAAGTTTCAGATAGAACCTTTTTTACATCTCCCTTCTCTTTTGTTTTGGTTACCTTGTAATCTTCTCCAAAATTTTTTAGCCTAAAATATAGTATTAATGAGGCAACAAGCCCCAAAGGCATTACCCTCCAAATGCCTTCCAACCCCCAAAAAGTAATAGCAGCGGTAACAACAAGAGGTCCAAGCGTACGTGCAAGTTCACCCCCTGCCATAAAACAGCTCATTCCAAAACCTGTCTTATCTCCTGAAGCAATCTTTACTATTCCAGGTGCAGGTATATGAAAAAGAGCTGTACTTATACCAGCAATAAAGAGCAATATAAAAAGAGTAATATAAGAGTCTGCCAGACCCAAAAGAGTCATAGCCATTGCAGTTACTGCTGGAGTTAAAATAACAAAATATCTTGCATCTTTTCTTTGTGCCAACAACCCCAAGAAAGGGTTAAAAAGTGCAGGAATTTTTCTAGCAATATCCAAAAGTGCCACCATAGATAGAGATATACCAAGCTTCTCTATCAAAAGCGGTAAGATAGGCGCCAAAAAAGATGTATATATATCATGCACCATATGAGCTATAGATATGGTAGCTACTTCTATTTTGTTAAATCTTTTTCTCATCAAATAACTCAGTGTGCAGAGCAGGTACCTTGACCTGAAATATTTTTCAACTCATTCTTTAAAAGTTTCTCTATACTCTTCTCAACTGTTGGAGACTCCGGATCATAATATACATCAAGACCAGCCTCTGCAAATTTAGCGGCAGGTGAGCCTCCAATACCTGAAACTACAAGCGCATCTGGGTTTAGTGCCATTATGTTACTAACTGCATTAGCACAGGCACCACTAGAGTGTCCTGGATTTTCTATAACATCAACATCAACTATCTTACCATCTTCCAAAATGATAATTGTATAAAACTTTGCCTTACCAAAGTGAGCACCTCTTCTTGAAAGATAACCCATATTCTCATCTGTTGGATAAACTACTCGCATAAACACCTCCTTTTAAAGTTGTCTCTCTAATATTCCATTTTTATACGCTTTATAAGCCTCTTTTACACTTAAATCACCTGCTCCAATATAGATCTTTAAATCATACTTTTTTAGTATCTCCAACGCTTTCTCTCCGGCACCATTTCCGGTAATGATAACATCAGGCTTTAACTCGATCACCTTTTTAGCAGTTTGCAATCCTGCACCATGATCCATTCCCTCTGTATTATTAGAAAAAGCCTTCAACTCATCTTTCTCTTCATCAAACAGAAGCAATGTATCCATTCGTCCAAATCTTGGATCCATTGGACTATCCCAACTATCACCCTTTGCAGTAAAAACTATCTTCATCTCTATCCTCCGTTAAAATGTCAAAACTTTGTCACACTCAACTACCCAATTTGCCAACTCATCCATTGTACCTTTGATCTTCTCATCAAAATATGGCTGATTTTTGTTTAATCCACACCTTGCTTGACAAGTACCGCACACTTTCAACTCTACACCATTTTCATACAACTCTTTTAACATTGCAACTAAATCTGTATCGTAAAAATCTGGTTTTACTGTAGCTTCTCTAGCCAAATCGACACTATCATTCATTAGAAAAATTTTTACTTCAGAACCCTTCTCTTTCAATCTCTTTGCCAATCTTAACCCATTCCACGTCACATCGCTACCATCATATGGCTGATGGTTAAATACTATTAGAACCTTCATTTAATGACTCTCCTTTAAAATAGATTTGATCTCAACCCAACTACTCTCTAACTGCTTGGAAATAGCACTATCAGGATCAAACTCAACAATCGGCTTTGCCACTGCCATAGCTTTTGTAAAAGTCTCATCATATGGCAATTTCCCTACCACCTTTACACCTTCATTCTCCAAAAACTCTTCAATCTCTTGACTCATCTCACTGTTTAAATCGAACTTATTAATGATGCAAACCGCTTTTAAGTTGAAAGTTTTAAGCAGTTTATAGACTCTTTTTAGATCGTGTAGTCCTGAAACTGTAGCCTCTGTTACTAAAACCACCAAATTTGCACCACTTAAAGATGAGATGACAGGACACCCGATCCCTGGACTACCATCAGTTATGACATACTCTTTATCCTCTTTTAATGCCAATATTTTCGCTTCCTGCTTTACCTTTGCTACAAGTTTTCCCGAATTCTCTGCTCCAAATCCTAGTTTGGCGTGAACCATTTTTGTACCTGTCTTAATGTTGGATCGAAACAGAAGACCAGCCTTTTGAGGTATCATAGATATTGATTTGGTTGGACATATCCGACTACAGTACCAACACCCCTCACACGATATGGGATCAACTCTATGTTGTTCATCAATAACATTAATGGCATCAAATCGGCACACATCAAAGCAGTCACCACAATTGGTACAACTCTTCTCATCAATAAGAGCAGTTTCACCACTATAAAAATCTTCACTTGTCTTAAAGTCGGCACCAAGAAGAAGGTGCATATTTGCCGCATCTACGTCACAATCGCTTATAATGGCATTAGAGCCTTCTAAAACTGCAAACGATGCACTTATGGAGGTCTTTCCTGTTCCTCCTTTACCCGAAACAACAACTATCTCTCTCATTTTAAACTTCCTATAAAGTTTGCAATCTCTTCAAGCGACCTCTTAAAATGCTCTACTCTTGTATAGATCATCTCACCTTTTGAGTAGCACTTTGCGATCTCTTTATCGTTATGGATCTTTGCTATGATCTCTATGCCCTCTTTTTTACAGTACTCTTCTACGCCATTGTCACCTATTCCGTAACGATTTATGACAACCCCAAACTTTTGGTTTAATACTCTCATAGTCTCTACAGCTAACTCCAAATCATTTAAACCAAATGGTGTTGACTCTGTAACCAAAATTACAAAATCGCTATCTTTACTCGCTTCAATTACAGGACAGCTTGTACCAGGAGGTGCATCTAAAAGTTTCAAATAGTCAGGGTAAGATTCATCAACATAGTCGATAGTTTGAGCTATAAGTGGTACTGCCATCTCCTGCCCTAAATCCAGCCTTCCTTCAACCAAATTGAAGTAACTTGTATTGAACTCACATATTTCACCAATTCTCACTTCCATCATTGGTAAAGAGTTGGTAGGACATAGCTCACTGCAAGCATAACAGCTATGACACAACTGTGGATATACCATTATCTCTTCCGGCAGTGCTACTATTGCATTAAAACGGCAAACATCAGCACACTCTCCACATAAAGTACAATCTGAACTTTCCCATTTTGGAACAGACTTTTTAGCTATCTTTGCTCTGGTTAAAGCAGTATTTAAAAAGAGGGCTGAGTTTGGCTCTTCAACATCTAAATCAACCAAAACTACCTTCTCTTTTCGTTGAGCCAAAAAAGCAGATAGATTTGTGGAAAGTGTTGTCTTTCCTGTACCGCCTTTTCCACTGGCAATAGTAATTTTCATCTTAATACCTTTAAAAACAAGAAATTGAATTATTAAAGTTTGCTTTATTTATACTTATTTTTAAAATATTTTTTAATATTCAACTAAACTTATAAAAGATAGAATATACCAACTAAAATAGTATACATAACTCAAAAAGATGAAGAATAGTACATCTTTTCTCAGTAAATGTCAATAAAAATAGGCTTGACAAGATGAACATATGTGCAATATAATGCTATTATTTTATTGAACATATTCTTATAAATAAATTATGAATTATAATTCATAATTTTTAATTATAATCAAATTTTTATAAAGTTAAAATAGCCAATAACTTACAAAAAGGTTTTAACAATGCTAAAAAAAATAACTTCATTGACTCTGGCCATCTCATTTTTAATAATGACATACACTGGAATTATGCTTTTCATTGCACCTCACGGTAGAGTTGCGTACTGGAGTAACTGGCACTTTTTAGGGTTAACTAAAAACCAATATGGTGACTTACATACTACATCTATGATACTCTTTATGTTAAGTGCTGCACTGCATATCTACTATAACTGGAAACCTTTGATGAGTTACCTTAAAAATAGTGCAAGAGAGATCACTTTTACAAAAAAAGAGTTTCTAATTGCATTTTTAATCAATTTTATATTTGTAGTAGGAACTCTATATATGGTACAACCTTTTAAAATCTATCTTGAATTTGAAGAGTCAATAAAAGATAGCTGGATCAAAGATTATGGCGAGCCACCTTATGGTCATGCTGAAGAGACAAAGCTCTCAACATTTTGCAGAAAAATGAATATTGATCTAAAAAAAGCAAAACAAGCACTCAATGAGCATAACATTATTTTTAAAGAGAATCAATCTCTTAAAACAATTGCTAAAAATAACCATACAACACCAAATGACATTTACAAAATCATTCAGGGATTCACAATAAACAGTTCAACTATGTCCATAAAAAGAGGATTTGGCAGAAAGAGCTTAAAAGAGTTATGCAAAGATGAAGGTTGGAGTGTAGATCAAGCAGTAAAAATATTAAAACAAAACGGTGCAATAGAGCCATCAAAAGATAGCAGAGTTAAAAATATTGCCGATGATATGGGAATTACTCCATTTGATATTTATAACCTCTTGAAAAAAAATTTAAATAAAAAACAATAATATATTTAAATATTGAGGTTATTATGGAGTTTTTCCTATTTGTTTTAATCGCATTTATTCTTTCTGTACTTTTTTCGATGGCTGGAGCTGGGTCGGGTATTGCACTCATTCCTATTTTACACTTTTTTGGCATAGATTTTACTCTTGCCAAAGCAGTGGGTCTTTTTAGCGGTTTTTCAACAACAGTTACATCAACACTACTAAACATTCGCCGTAAAGCAGTTGATCTAAAAGTCACTCTACCTCTTGCCGTTACGCTCTTAATATTCGCACCCATTGGAGCGCAACTGTCACGTTTTACAAACCCAATAGTAGTAAAATATTTTTTTATTATATTTCTTATCTTTAGTGCAACTATGATGCTATTTTTTAAAAAAGAGGCAAAAGTTTGTTATGACAAACCATGGGTTTTAGGTTTACTTGGCTCTACTGTTGGTTTACTGGCAGGTTTTTTGGGTGTAGGCGGTGGAAACATACTTATGCCTCTACTCATACTACTTGGGTTTGAGCCTAAAAAAGTAGCTGTTGCTGTAAGTTCAGTTATTCCATTCTCTGCATTCACAAGTTTTTTAAGCTATGCAAGTTTTGTACAAATAGACTGGAGTCTGCTTGGTGCTTGTGCATTAGGCTCTATTGTTGGTGCAACTGTTGGTAACCATATACTTCACTTCAAACTATCACAAAAGCAGATCAAAAAGATAATTGCCATTATTCTTTATATGCTTGCTGTAAAAATGACATACTCAATTATTATGTCATAATCCTATTTTGTTCAGTTATTTTTATTACTATAGTAAATTATTTTTATGCTTAATTAATAAAACAGCTGATAAAATTAACATGTATTGTGATATTAAAGAAAGGATTTATTTATGTACGGTTATTTTATGCCAACAGAAAACTTTATGGGAATCGGTTGTCTATCTGAATTAGGTAAACAGGCAAAAACTTTGGGTGGAACAAAAGCTCTACTTGTAACAGGTAAAAGCAGAAGAAACTCTGAAACAATAGTTAAACTATTAAAAGATAGTGGAATAGATAGCGTCATTTACTCTGATGTTCAACCAAATCCAACAGTTAAAAATGTACATGACGGTGTAGACCTATATAAAAAAGAGAATTGCAATATTATCGTTGCACTTGGAGGAGGAAGTCCCATAGATTGTGCAAAAGGAATAGGTTTAATTGCAACCAATGGCGGATCAATAAAAGATTATGAAGGTTTAGATAAATCTAAAAAACCAATGCCGCCATTTATTGCAGTTAATACTACAGCTGGAACAGCTAGCGAAATGACTCGTTTTACTATCATTACCGATACTGATAGACATGTAAAAATGGCAATAGTTGATTGGCACGTTACTCCAAATGTCTCTTTTAATGATCCAGAGTTAATGATAAGCATGCCAGCTCATTTAACTGCTGCAACAGGAATGGATGCTTTAACTCATGCAATAGAGGCTTATGTTTCTACAATCGCTACCCCAATTACAGATTCTGCGGCAATAAAAGCTATTGAGCTGATTAGTAAATATCTGCGTCCGGCAGTTGCAAATGGTGAAAATATTGAAGCACGAGAAAAAATGGCATATGCAGAGTTTTTAGCCGGAATGGCATTTAATAACGCTAGTTTAGGAAATGTCCATGCTATGGCGCACCAGTTAGCCTTTTTATAAAAAATAACTTAAAAAGGACAAAAAAATAAAAAAGCAATAGCTTTTTAAAGCTATTTTAAAAACAACCAATTTTCAAGAGATTTTTCTCTTGAAATGAGTTTGATTTTGAAAGCACTTTTAAGAGTTTAATCTAAAATTATAACTTTAGATTAGAGTGCTTTTACAATCAAACTAAGTTGGTTTGATTGACAATTAAAAGGTGATGGCACTATTACAATTCCATCATCAATTTGAAGTAAATTAGCTTTAGTTCTTTAACTTATCACTGTCTAACCATAGCAAAAACACGAGAGGGGTTATAAGGTTCATTGTTTTTAAAGATG
>NZ_FOXB01000042.1 GCF_900115615.1 Hydrogenimonas thermophila
GTATCTCTCTTTGGTTGCCCAAAGGGCATCACAGCCTCGTAATCAATGAGCAATTGATGCAAAAGCATCATTGCAACTTTTAATCAGTGATTATCACCAAAGAGACAGTCAAGCTAAATTAAGTGATCTCCTTAAGCAAACTAAGCTTAAAGAAGTCACAGGGGGTATAAAAAGACTTTTTAGCTCTTTGGTTAGACTGTGATTAAGTTAAAGATCTGAAGTCTAATTTCTTCATTCTTGATAGTAATAATTTAGAGTTAATTTTTCAATCCTTTTTGGATGAAAATCTCTAAATTATTTCTATAAATGTATTATACGAGGGGGAAAATTTGAATATAACAAAAACACTAGTTTCTTTGGCAACTGCATCTGCATTGAGCTGCTCTTTTGCCAATGCAGGCAGTAGCATAACTGCTGTTTCTATAGGTGGAACATATAGTGAAGGAAAATATGGTACAGATAGTAGCACACAAGTTTACTATGTACCTGTAGTTGCAAGCTACCAAAAAGAAATGTTTTCAGCTTCTGTCACAATTCCTTATATCAAAATCGATAGTAAAGGAAGCTTTACTTGGACACCATCAGGACCTGTACCAGTAAGTCCATCAAAGCCGGCAGATATACAAAACCTGATTACAAATTTTGATCCTTTTAATCCATCTAGCTCAACTACAACTTCAGAACGTACAGTAACAGATGGTCTTGGAGACATAATTGTTAATGCAGCCTATACTTTTGTTCCTGCTCAAGGACTCTACTTAAAAACTTCACTTTTGATGAAAGTAGCAACTGCTGATGATAAAAAAGGCTTAGGTACAGGTGAAAATGACTACAGTTTCCAAGCAGATATCTATAAACCTATAGGAAAAAGTTTCTTATATGTAACAGGTGGTTATACAGTTACAGGAGATAGCGATAAAGTAAAATATAATGATATATGGTATGGAACAGTAGGTACAGGATATCGATTTAACCAACAGCTCTCATTTGGTGCAAATTATGCTTATCGTCAAGCTATGTTTGACTCTCTTGAAGATACTAAGACAACTTCAATATTTCTATCTTACAATGCAAAAAATGGTTTGAAGTATGATGTAAGTTATACCTATGGACTAAGTGATACAGCAGCTGATAATGCAGTTACATTAAATATTACAAAAAGATTTTAAGGAGATATTATGAAAAAAACATTATTAGCTATGCTACTTGGATGCTCTATATCTTTTGCTAGTATGGATACATACATTTCTGAAATGGACAGTTTATTATCTGATGCAAAAGATATAGAAAAAGTTGTAAAACAGCAAATAATTAAGGGACTTACTTCAGATTCATACCTTTCGCAATTACAGACAAAACTTGAGAATTATGAAAAAGAGCTTGCATCTTTTAGCAAATCTATTGAGTCGCAAAAGAGTGATCCTGTACTTGTTAAAGAGTTCTTGGATAAAGCAGAAGCACTCTCTCAAAGCTCTTTGAATCTTGCTAATGCTATAGTCTCTATAGCAGATAAAACATCTACAAACTCTAATGACTCTTATATTAAAACATTAGAGATATTAACTCGCACAACACTAAGATTAAGTGATGATATAGGTGTTATGGCAGATCGCATAGGTGAAATGGCCGATCGTATTGGAGAGATGGCTGATCGTATTGTATATACTGAAGAGTTGATTACTAAACATTCTGAAATGATTAACAATTCAGCTATACATATTGCAGATAAATTTAATTTCCAGATGCCAGATGCTCCAACACAATCAATGCCATCACCTACTATGCCATCTATGCCACCATCAATGCCTGGAGCACCATTTTAATTAAAAAACAAAAAAGAGGATTTGTTTTATGCAAATCCTCTTTTTTTACACCTTCTTATTGAAAATTTCAAACATTTTATAAAAATTTATTTATTTTACAAATTATCTTAAGTTGCATACAATGCCACTAACAAAAAAATCTTAAGGAGTTATATAATGGCATTTAGCAAAGAGAATAGACCATATACATTAAATGGTATTCTATTTGTTGCATTGTTTGCAACTGCCGCTACTTATATTTCAGGGTTTACTTTTTTCAAACATTTAGGAATAAGTCCTCTGATCATTGGTATTGTACTTGGTATGTTTTATGCCAATACATTAAGAAATCGCCTTCCACAAGAGTGGACACCTGGAATTATCTTTTCAACCAAGACACTTCTAAGAGCTGCCATTGTTTTCTATGGCTTTAGACTTACTTTTCAAAGTATTGCTGAAGTTGGTATTGCTGGAATTGTAACAAGTGTTTTAGTTGTATCTTTAACATTTGTGATAGGATATATTGTAGGTACAAAAATACTAAAACTTGATCGAGATACCACTATCTTAACAAGTGCCGGTAGCTCTATCTGCGGTGCAGCTGCTGTTTTAGCAACAGAACCTGTTGTTAAATCTGAAGCATATAAAAGTGCAATAGCTGTTTCAACTGTTGTACTATTTGGAAGTATCGCAATGTTTTTGTATCCATTCTTATATAAAGCAGGTTATGTTGATTTAGATCCTAAAGGTATGGGAGTTTACATTGGAGGAACACTACACGAAGTAGCGCATGTTGTTGCAGCAGGCAATACACTTGGTACAGAAGTTGCTAAAGATGCTGTTATTGTTAAAATGATCAGAGTAATGATGATCGCGCCATTTTTAATTATTCTTGGACTATGGCTTGCAAATAGAAAAAAAGCTGCAAATGAAGCAACTGATGAAAAAACTAAAATTACAATCCCTTGGTTCGCAGTTGGCTTTATTGCCGTAGCGGGGTTTAATTCTTTAGACCTTTTGCCTAAAGCAATTGTAACAGACATTAATGCAATTGACACTTTTGCTCTTACTATGGCAATGACAGCTCTTGGAATGGAAACCAGTATTGATAAATTTAAAGGTGTTGGACTTAAACCTATATATTTAGCTATGATACTCTTTATATGGCTTATATTTGGTGGATACTATATAACTAAATTTGCTATTAGTTTGGCATAATTAAACTTATAAATATTTGCAATCATCAATGAATATTTTGTTTAAAAGATGATTGCAAATAAATTTGGAGATACATATGAATACTAAATTCTTGTCAGATAAAAGTCTAAAAGAGATTATTAGAAACTTTACACCAAACTGGTTTACCCTTAATATGGGAACAGGTATCGCTTTTCTTACATTGCACAATATAAATGCAAATATATTTGATGCACAGTTACTGTTAGGAAAGAGTTTATGGCTGATTGATATATTTTTCTTTGTACTCTTTTTTACACTCTTATTGGCAAGAATGTTCCTCTACCCTGAAACAATAATGTTGATGTTTAAACATCCTGTTCAATCTATGTTTTTAGGTGCTGTTCCTATGGCACTTGTACCTATACTGGAAGGTTTTGCTATCTTTGGTCCATCTTTATTTGGTAACAATAGTTTAAATATTGCACTATATTTATGGTGGATTGATGCCTTTTTAGCTGTTTGTGTAGGCTGGCTATTACCATATTTGATGTTTTCAATACAAAAAAATCATAAACTTGAAAATATGACAGCAGTGTGGCTTTTACCAATTGTTGCATCTGAGGTAACAGCCTCAGCTGGAGGAATGCTAGCACCCTACTTTGCAAATCCAATAGCTGAAGCAATTCTAATGGTAAGTTACATTTTATGGGCATTTTCTGTACCACTTGCATTCTCTGTGCTGGTAATTCTGTTTTTAAGACTTGTAACACATAAACTTCCAGATAAAGCAATGGCTGTTACAAGTTGGTTGACTTTAGGACCACTTGGTACAGGAGCACTTGGTCTGCTTTTACTTGGACATGCTGCTGAAAAAGTCTTAATTGGTACAGATTTGGAAAATATTGCCACTTTTCTATCTAACTTTGGGTTAATTGCAGGATTGCTTCTTTGGGGTTATGGATTATGGTGGTATGTTATGGCTTGGATTATTACATTAAAGTTTTTTAAAGATGGACTTCCATTCAACATGGGATGGTGGGGGTTTACATTTCCTGTTGGTGTTTTTACAGCAGCAACACTACAACTATGGCAAGCAACTGGTTATGATATATTTAAATATTTTAGCATTGTTCTAAGTATACAATTGGCTATATTTTGGATACTTGTCTTTACTAAAACATTAAAAGGAATGTGGAGTGGGTATCTTTTTCATGCACCTTGCTTATCTCCTGAAACAGGATTACCAAAACCAGAAGAGGAGTGTAAAAAGTTTTCAAAGAAGAATAAGTAATTAATTTTAAAATTATTTATGCCATAACTAAGATATTTCATTATACTTTCATAATTGTTCATTATAATAAGAAATACTTTATGGAGAAAGCCTATGAAAATTTTAAAAAAAGCTATAGTCTCTGTTTTATTTGTTTCTACACTTGTTGCTCAAACAGATAATTATTTAATAGATAACTCTAAAGTACCTGATATAAAAATGCCAGATAATAACCTTTCATTCAAAATGATTGAGGGGTATCAAAATTATAAAGTTGTTGCTACCCACTTTAGAACTGATAAAAATGAGATAAGATATATTTTAGCGAACTCTATTGCATTTAATGCACTTAAAAGTGGACAAAATCCTTTACCGGAAGGCAGTAAAATTGTAAAAATTGGATGGAGTGTTAAAAAAATGCTTTCTTGGCCAGCTGCACTTGAGGCTGATAAAATAGAACGTGTTGAATATATGGTAAAAGATAGTAAAAAATTTGATCATAAAGGAGATCACTGGGGATACGCCAGATTTATAAAAACAAAAAATGGCTACGAACCTTGGAATAAAGGAACAAAAAGCTGTATTGAATGTCACAGTATAGTTAAAAACGATGACTACCTTTTTACAAAATATCAAAAAAGATTTTAATCTACAATTGAATTGAACTTTAACTATGCTATTTTAGTAATTAAAAATTTATTATTATTTTAGACTAAGGTTAAGTTAATAAATTTTTTTGTATATTTACCAGCAAATTTAAAACTTAAATTGTACAACTTATATAGTTAGGATTTTTATGCCATTGTTATTTATTTTTATGCTATTCCCTATTTTTATATTTGCACATAATATAACTATAGCTGTAGATGCTATACATGGTAAAGAGAAAGCTGTAAAAAATTGGCAACCAACAATTGATTATCTAAATAAAAAACTTCCTAAATATAGATTTGAACTTTACCCTTTTTTACCAACAGAGTTTTCAAAAGTCAAAAAACTGATACAAGAAAGAAAAGTTGATTTTATAATTTCTCCTCCTGCTATGTATATTGACTTAGAAGTGACATTGGGTGCATCAAAAATTCTTACACTCGTTAAAAAAAATAATATTACAAAGTTTGGTTCTGTCATTATTACAAATAAATCATCAAATATTAAAGATATATCTCAAATAAATAAAGATACTCGTATTGCAGCAGTTGCACCTCTTGGATTTGGAGGGTGGCTTATAGGATATGATACACTAAAAAAGCATCATATAAAATTAAATAAGGAAAATATTATTTTTTTTGGTACACAAGAAAAAGTTGTTGATGCTATATTAAACAATGAAGCAGATGTTGGAATTATCAGAACAGGTATTTTAGAAGAACTTATTTCTAAGAACAAAATCAATTTAAATGATATAAGAGTTTTAAATCAGCATAAATATGAAGACTTTCCTTATATTTGCAGTACAAAGTTATATCCTGAATGGGCTTTTGCCAAAACAAAAAATGTTAACGATAAGATAGCAAGAGAGGTTGCCATTACTTTATTGACTATTCCAGAAGATAGCAATATTACAAAAAGTACAGGTTACCACTATCATTGGACAGTCCCATATGACTATAAAGATGTTAGAGAGTTGATGCAAAGACTAGAAGTTGGTCCATATAAAGATCAAAGTTCAAAATATATTCAACTATGGATAAATAACCACAAAGAACTTTTTTACGCCATTATATTTATACTTATATTAATTACTATTTTTCTAATATATGGTAAATATATTAATACAAAACTTCAAAAAGAGAAAAAAGAGAAAGAGATTTTACTAGAAAAAATAAAAAAACTAGCCTATTACGATGTACTGACCAATATACCAAATAGATTAAGCGTAATGCAATCTTTTGAACAAATATTGGCAAATGCACAAAGAAATAACCTTAACATTGCTGTTATGTTTATAGACTTGGATGGTTTCAAAACTATTAATGACACACTTGGACATGAAGCTGGAGATAGGGTTTTAAAAGATGTAGCTGATATTTTTAAATCTACATTGAGGAAAAATGATCTTTATGGACGATTGGGAGGTGATGAGTTTATTGTTGTTGCACAAGGGATTGATGGAAAAGAGAATATAGAGAAACTTGTTCGTAAGCTTTTGGATAAAATAAATGCAATACCATTACCATCACCACTTAATGAGCAGTTTGGTGCTAACATTGGAGTTGTAAGTATTACTCCGTGCAAAGATACAACTGTTGAAAAACTTATGAGTGAATCTGATGTACTTATGTATGATATAAAGCGTCAAGGAAAAAACAGTTATAAAATTAAATTCCTTAAGTGTTAAGATAACTCTTAAGTTCACTACCTTCTATCATCTCCTCTTTTAAAAGCTTATTTGCAATTTTTTCAATAGTTTTCCACCTTTTATCAATAATATTTTCAGCCCGCTTGGTTCCAGATTCGATCCAGTGTTCTATGCCAGACTCAATCTTCTCTTTAAAGAGTTCATTACTGACTGTTTGAAGAAGAGTCTCAAGATGAAGATTTAGCAATTCATCATCCATACCGAACTGAGCTACCGCACTGTAAGCATACAGTGATGCTTCTTGCAAATCGCTATATGCACCTGTTTCAAGCCCTACATCTTTTCCATATTTTTTAATAGTAGCTAAACGTCCAGCCAGCAATACTGCAATATTTGCTTCGATCTCATCTTTAGATAAATTAGTCTCTATGGCATCTTGCATATAAGAGACAAGACCTAATGATTCACTTCGTGGAATTACAGTAACCTGTTCTATCTCTATATCAGGCAGTAGTATCATAGATGTAACAGCATGTGCAGCTTCATGATATGCACTTTTTTCAAGATCCTCTTCAAAGTTTTTAAACCGTTTTCTTTCTAACTTGTGACCATATTTGATTGTATTAATTCGATCAATAATAATAGTTTCACTTAATGCATCTTTACCATATCTAATTGCATCAAGTGAAGCCTCTTTTGCAATACGACCAAGCTCATAACCATTCATACCACTCATATATCTTGTAATACGTTCAATATCTATTGAATTTTCATGGGGTTTTTCAAGTATCTTTTTAGCAAAAAAGCGGCGGGCTTCACGATCAAGTTCTGGTACTTCAACACTTTGATCAATTCTTCCTGGACGCATCAACTCACTTGGTACATCTTCTAAACTTCTTGCAGTAGCAATAGTAAATATATAATTACCAGGTTCTGATAATGCTCTATCAATCATTTCACAAACTGTTCCGGTAGGAACTGGGGTAAAGTTTCCATCTATTATAAACTTTGTGTCAACACCTTCTAAAATTACAATAATAGGAGTTGAAACTCTAGCTTTATCATATATATTTTGAACTAATTCTTCATCAAATAGATCAAAACTACGTAAATTTATAAAAGGAAGCCCAGCTTCTTTAGCAAAAGCTTTTACAAGCATAGTTTTACCTACCCCTTCAGGACCATAAAGAAGCAGTCCCTTCGGCAGATCAATATCAAAATGTTTAAGCTCTTTATCATTTTTTAAAAGCTTAATAATGTCAAGTAACTCATTTTTAACACGCAATTGACCTGCAACATCTTGAAAACCTATATGCGAAAATTGAGGTGCAAAGTGATCTTCATATTGTAAATCTAAATCTTTTTTTTGTGGCTCAATCTCACTAATCTCATCTAATATAAGTGTACAATGAAAACCTCGTCTCTTTTCTCTCCATGAAAGTTCATAGTAACGATCAAATTTAACAAAATATTTCAAATCAAAAGAGGATACAAAGAAGTTTTGTAGCCAATTTTCAACTTTTTTTGAGACTGAAAGTGTACACTTTTGTGCATCTTTACAACTGTTTGCAAAAAGATCTGCCAATATAGCAGGTAATTTATGTGATATTCGTTTAGCATTTATGAAAGGAGAAAATTGAAGTAAAACTGCAAGAGCTAACAAATTTTTTGATTGTATATCGATTTGAGTTTTATTTGTAACATTTAGCTGCTTAATCGTTTGGGAAATTACCTGTTCACTAATTTGAGACAACTCTTTTAGTTCAAGCAAATTAAAAAGAAAAAGGTCTCCCTCACTTAGTACACTTATAAGCTCACTGTCAAAAAGTGCAATAACTCTTTCACTTGCATCTGAAAATGCAATTTTAGCTATCTCTTCATAAAACTTTCCCTGCCAAAGCAGTCTGTTGTCATAATACTTTTCTATAAAACTTTTGCTATACCACGCAGAGTTTTTAAGTGAAAAGGTAAAAATAAAGATAGATTTTTGATACCTTCTAACATCATCTGAAGCACCATCACTGACAATAGAAGCAATAGCACGCTGAATAATATTGTCAGCTTTATCAATATCTTCAAATATTACTAAACCATCAGGGTGTTCATTTATCCAATGCTCCAACACACCTTTAGTTCCTATTAATCTGCTAATATCATCCGAAAAAGCATACTCTCCCATATGCAAAATTAACATATCTTTTTTCAGATAATCAGCAATTACTTTGGCAGTAAAATTTTTTCCACACCCTTTTGGACCTGCCAATACAAAAAGAGCTTCAATACCGTTAAAAACTTTTACTACACCTATACGCTTTATAGCAATATCTAAAAACTTTAAAACACTATCATGCCCTACAACTCTCTTTTTCGCAAATGTTTCAAATTCATTCATTAAATCCTCTATTCTCTAATAGGACGATTAGCTATCATCTCCAATAATACTGTCGCATAAGCTCCCTTAGGCAAAGTAAAATGTAACTCATAATGAGCAACTTCTTGTTTATAGTCTCCTTCAATATCTTCCGGCCAGATCCAAGCGTAGCGTCTGCTTCCCTGTGCTGGAATCTCTTCTATAAACTCTTTCTCTATCTCCCATGCAATTCCTGTAGACTGTTTTGCCTTTTTACCGCTTAACAGCCCAGTTGGACTAATCTCTCTATTACAAATACGCTTTGCATCAGCTTCTAAATCATCTACGACAAAAAGCTTTCCATAAGGATAATGACTTGCTACATCTCCTGGTAAAATCTTAAAAAAGTGTGGCTCTTTGTGTATAAGATTGATAATCTCATCATTCCATACAAAAACATTTTCAAGCTCTTTAGGCTTTAAGCCTTCAAATAGACGTGAAATCTCTATGCGCTTACTTAGCCATAGGTTGAATAGATGAGATTGGTAAGCACTCATTAAAAACTCTCGTCTCTTTCTATCACGCATTTTACGCTTACCTTCTACTATTTCGCGTGCTATTTCATAGTTGTCACCATCCCTTCCAAAACGCTGATAACCAAAATAATTAGGTGATCCATTTTGTGAAATCCACTTTAAAAGAGAGTCGATTTTCTTTGCATCTGTAGGATTTACCTTTTTAAGACGTATAAAAAATCTGTTACCTTTAAGATGACCTATGCGTAGTTTGTTGTTATGATAAGAAGTCTCTAAAATTTTAATCTGTTCATGAGAAAAGCTCTTTAATGCATCTTCATATTTTTTATTTATTGAGATATATTGAATTGTCATTGCATCTTTATCTTTTAGTCCCGCATAACCTATATCTCGTACACGAATTCCTAGGTGATTACTTAAAATTTCCAGCATTTGCCAAGTAGTAAGTGCTTTTTTACGAATCTTCAAAATCAAGTGTTCACCATTTCCAGTAAAATCATAAAGAGGAATCTCAGTTACTACAAAATCTGCAGGTGTCTGTTTAAAATGAAAATATATAGGTGAATGAGAGAGTGGATAGAGTCTATCAAGTTTCATAAATATTTCCTTTAAAAATGGTTTGCCTTACATAAATTTCTATACGGTTTTCGAACTGCTTTTGCAAAAATTGTTAACTCAGTTCTTGTAATTTTGGCTATATTCTTTATCTTTTTTTCATATCTTGGATCAAATGCAAAGAGTATTTCAAACTCTTCTCCACTACAACCTATCCTTTTAGGAATTGGTTTAAAAAACTCAAAACCTACTCTGTTTGCACGGTGAAGTTTCTCTAAGTCTGTAAAAAGCCCATCAGAAATGTCCATTGCACTGTGTATAAATGGTGCTACTTTATAGAAAAAAGAGTCTCTTAACACAGGATTTATAAATCTAGAGTTTGGTTTAACAGAGTAACCTCTAAGAAGCCGCATAAGGTCTCTTCTGCTTTCACCCAAGTTGCCTGTAAAAGCGAGCAGGTCACCCTCTTTTATGCCTGTACGAAAAACTGGATTCTTGCATTCTGCTAAAATTGTTATAGATATATCAAGTTTAACATTTGCTATTGTATCACCACCTATTATGGTGATCCCATAAGCATTTGCCGTCTCTTGAAACCCACGTGCTAACTCTTTTAACTCTTGGCGTGTATAGTTTTTTGGAATTGCCACAGTTAAAAGTGCATATTTGGGCTTTCCATTCATAACAATTGCATCTGATATATTGACAAGCATTGCCTTTCTTGCAATTTCATAAAGGCTCATCCACTCACGTTTAAAGTGGACATTTTCGAAAAATGCATCCTGACTAATGCTCATATTATTTAATATAGCCGCATCATCACCTAAAAAAATGTTTTTTTCAAAACAACTGATAAAATAGTCTTCTTTATTCATAACTATGATTATACCCTATAAAAAGCTGAAAACATTGGTAACACATAAGTAAATTTGGAGATAAAACTATAGTTGAATTAAACTATTTTATAGACTAACTATGTATAATTGACCTATATTCCTATGTTATTAATAAAAAGGATGCGTCTCAATGAGTGTACAGATACATAAATATGATGTTGTTATTGTCGGTGCCGGACTTGCCGGCCTGGCAGCTGCACGCGAACTACAGCGTGCTGGTAAGAAAGTAGCTGTTTTGACAAAACTTCACCCTCTTAGAAGCCACTCCGGTGCTGCACAAGGCGGTGTTAATGCTGCTCTAAGTGAAGATGATGATATTGAACTTCACATGTTCGATACAGTAAAAGGTAGCGATTATCTTGCTGATCAGGATGCAGTTGAACTTATGTGTTCAAAAGCTCCTGAGACGATCCGATGGATTGCTAATGCAGGTGCAGCATTCAGCAGAAATGAAGATGGCACAATAGCACAGCGACCATTTGGTGGACAATCAAAACCGCGTGCTTGTTATGCAAAAGATCGTACAGGTTTAACGCTACTTCAAACAATTTATGAACAAGCTGATCGTGAAAATGTTACATTTTTTGATGAGTGGTATGTTGCAGATATCATCTATGAAGATGGTGTGGTAAAAGGTGTTGTTGCTTACAATATAAGAGACCTTGAACCAGCTATTTTTAATGCAAAAGCAGTTATGTTTGCAACGGGTGGATATGCTAGAGCATTTAAAATAAGTTCTAACGCTCATGCTAACACAGGTGATGGTCTCTCTATTGTTGCACGCCATGGATTGCCTCTTGAAGATATGGAGTTTGTACAATTCCACCCAACAGGGCTTGCTGGAAGCGGTATTCTTATTTCTGAAGCTGCACGAGGTGAGGGTGGACGGCTTTATAACAGCCTTGGTGAAAGATTTATGGAAAAATATGCACCTGAAAAGATGGAATTAGCACCTCGTGACGTTGTTAGCCGAGCTATTACAAAAGAGATTCTTGAAGGTCGTGGTGTAGGACCTAACAAAGATGCAGTTGCTATAGACTTGACGCATCTTGGTGAAAAAATTATTATGGAAAGATTGCCAGAACTTCGTGATCTTGCAATCACATTCCTTGGTCAAGACATGATCAAAGAACCTATTCATATTGCTGCTACTGCACACTACTCTATGGGCGGTATACCAGTTGACATTGATGGTCATGTAAAGAAAAATCCAAATGAGATAGTTCGCGGTTTCTATGCCGCAGGTGAATGTGCTTGTGTAAGCGTACACGGTGCAAACAGACTTGGAGCAAACTCTTTACTTGAAGCACTCTTCTTCGGTCGTCATGTAGGAAAACATATTATTGAAGATCTTGAAAGCAATAAATTAGAACTTTGTGATGCAAAAGAGAGTGATGCTGACAGAATGCTAAATGAAATAAAATTCTGTATGAACAACAATGGAACGGAGTCAGTACCTAAGCTTCGCAGTGAATTACAAGAGAGTATGACTGCAAATGCTGGTGTATTCCGTACTGAAGAGACATTGCTAAAGCAGCGTAAAATCTTAAAAGAGCTAAGAGAGCGGTATAAAAATATACGCATTGATGACAAGAGCAAAATATTTAACACTGATCTGCAAGAAGCTATTGAGTTTGGTCATATGCTTGATTATGCAACATTTATTGTTGAAGGTGCTATTGCACGAAAAGAGAGCCGTGGTGCACACTATCGTGAAGACTATACAAAACGTGACGATGAAAACTTCCTAAAACATACTTTTGCTACTATGAATGAAGATGGAAGCATCAATATTGAGTATGGTGATGTGAAACTCGGAAAATTTGAACCGCAAGAGCGAACATATTAAGGATTGGGTATGAGTACTGAACGCATTACAAAAAAATTGATATTTAAAACTTTCCGCTTTAATGCGGAGACAGATTTTCTACCCTACTTCAAAACATATGAGATGGAAGTAGGAAAAGATGAGTTGGTGTTAGATATTCTTAACCGTATTAAGTGGGAATTTGACGGAAGTTTCAGTTATCGCAGAAGCTGCCGTCACGGAATATGTGGTAGCTGTTCTATTAAAGTAAATGGTAAACCTGTACTTTCATGTAAACAGAATGTATGGGAGCTTGTTGAAACTTTCAATACAAATACACTTCTTTTGGAGCCTCAAAGTCGTAAACGTGTCATTAAAGATATGATTATTGACAAAAAAGATTTCTGGGATAAACATAAAGCAATCAAGCCTTGGCTTGAAGCAGACATTGATGAGCATCCGACTGAAGAGATTCGTGTCTCTCCAAAAGAGGCTGATGAGTTGCTTGAAGCAGACTACTGTATTCAGTGTGGTAACTGTTACTATGCTTGTCCTGCTGTAGAAGTCAATCCAGAGTTCTTTGGACCAGCACAATTTGCAAAAGCATATAGATTTAATGCTGATGTACGCGATAATGCAAAACAAGAACGCCTTGAGACAGTTCGTGAAATGGGTCCTGGTGTATGGGATTGTGTCAAATGCTTTGAGTGTGCAGAAGCATGCCCTAAAGATGTTGATCCAATAGGAAAAATTACTAAACTTCATAATCAACTATTTGAAAAGGGAATGGCTGAAGATAATGTTGCTACACGCCATGCAGTAGGGTTTAAACACTCAATCAAAAAACATGGTATTTTGGATGAAGGTGAACTTGTCAGATACTCAGAAGGCAATATAGGTGTTATGAAACATATTCCTGAAGCTATTGCAATGTTCAAAAAAGGAAAAATAGTAATGCCTTGGAATATGCCTAAATCTAAAAATCTTGATGAGATTAAAACACTCGTCAAAACATCATCGAAAGTTAAATTTTAAGGGGAACGAATATGGCAGAATTAAAATATGCACTCTATACAGGATGTACAGCACGAGAATCGACCCCCGAACTGTTAATGTCAACAATGGCAGTAGCAAAAAAACTAGGTATCGAACTTGTGCTTCTAGATGAAGCAAGCTGCTGCGGTGCTAGCCACTTGCAAGATTTCGATGACTTTTTGTCACTAGTGCTTAATGCCAGAAACATCTGTTACGCAGAAAAGCAAAATCTTCCAATGCTGACTATCTGTAATACATGTCAGCTAAACACTGTTATGACAAAAGAGCGTCTTGACAGTGATGAAGATTTAAAATCTCAAGTTAATGAAAAATTGGCAGAAGTTGGCTTGGAATATAAAGGAACAAGTTCAGTAAGACACTTTCTATATGCTATTATAGATGACTATGGTTTGGACAAATTAGCTGAAAAAGTAGAAAAACCTTTAAGTGATTTTAATGTTGCAGCATTCTATGGATGTCACAACATCAGACCAAGCCATCTTCACAATAAACAGAATGCTACAAGTGATGATTATAATGGAGAAAACCCTTACAACCCAACATCGCTTGACCGATTGATTGAGACACTCCAAGGTAAAAGTGTAGATTATGACAGCAAAAATAAATGTTGTGGATTCCATGCAGACTTGCAAGCTCCAAAAACTGCAAACCGCCTAACTGGAACTGCACTTCTTGATGCTATAGACAATAATGCAGATATGATGGTAACACCTTGCCCTCTTTGCCATCTAAATATGGATGTAAAACAACACGCAGCAGCAAAAGAGATGGGACGTGATATAGCACTTCCTGTTCTACACCTTCCACAGCTAATAGGTCTAGCACTAGGTATATCTCCAGAAGAGCTTGGTCTACAACACAATGTTGCTGAAGTAGCTTTCGCATAATATTTAAAGCTTACATCACCGAGATGTAAGCTTAAATTTTATTTAAACAAAATAACAAATAAGACAAAAATTATCTGCTTTAATCACAGTGTGTTACAATACTTGTAACAAAATCAAAAAAGGAGGCCAATATGCCAAAAGTTAACAGATATGTTGATATTGATACTGTAGAAAGAGAAGCGAAGAAAGATTATATTGATCGCCACTCTCCTTTCATTTATTGTGATGCAAAAGCAAAAAAAGGTGAAAAATTTCCTGTTCGTATTGTAATGGGAAAAGAGTATACTCATCCAGATGATCCAGATCATTTCATTGAAAGCATCCGTCTTTTCGATGGTGAAAGACTTATAGGTGAAGCAACATTTACTGCAGGTATGCTTGGTGGAGAAGGTTGCAAAGGAAATGCTGAAGTGACTTTCAACGTTGTTCCTATGGGTAAAAAAATGAACCTTGTTGCACAAGCTTACTGTACAAAACATGGTTTGTGGGAGAATGAACCAGTTACTGTTGAAGTAACTGAATAATTTTAATAACTAAAATGGGCATCATTATTGATGCCCTAACCTCTTTTTAACCCCTTTTAACCTACACTATCATTATGAATCGTCTTTACAATGCTTTACAGCTCAAACGTCTATACCAATTAAAAAATCTTGGAATAAAGTATGTTCCCTTAGTAGAGAAGAGAATTGCAACAGGAACATCTCTTCCAAACAGTTTTAAAACATTGGAACAAATTGTTTTACAGTGTCATCTTTGCCCATTAAGCAAAACAAGAACAAAAACTGTTTTTGGAGAGGGAGATACAAATGCCGCTTTAATGTTTGTAGGAGAAGGACCTGGTGCACAAGAAGATATAACAGGAAGACCATTTGTTGGACGTGCAGGTGAACTACTAACAAAAATGATAGAAAATGCTATAGAGATTCCTCGTTCAAAAACCTATATAGCAAATATTGTAAAATGCAGACCACCAAACAATAGAGTACCAACACCTGATGAAGCATATACTTGTATTCCATATTTACAAAAACAGATAGAATTGGTATCACCATCTATTATTGTAGCTTTAGGTAGTACAGCATATCACTATTTAACCGGAGACAAAAGTGGCATCAGCAAAGTTCGTGGTGAAACGATTGATATGGGAAACTACATACTGATTCCAACGTATCATCCAAGCTATCTTTTAAGAAATCCTTCTGCAAAAAAAGAAGTTTATCAAGATCTACTTAAAATAAAGAGGTTATTATGCGAAAATTGTTAATGACTCTACTAACAGTATCATTACTATTTGGTCAAAGTCAAATTCTCTCACCAATTCCATTGCCTATGACTATAATTATTGATCTTGATCCAAATGAGTATGAAGACCATATACTTGAAAAAAAGTTGGAAAATGGAGAAGTTTTTACATTTATTGCTAAATCTAAAAACAGTAAGAATGAAGAACTTTTGACAATGCGGCAAAATATAATGAGCCTTTTTAATATTATGGAAAAGATATATGCTTCGGGTACATTCCGGTTAGCTTTTATAGTTCCATATAAGGTTATCGGCAAATATGCCTCTTCAACATCAAACTCTGCATTGGGATATCTGCTAAATCGTGGTATTCCATTTGAAATGAAGCTATATACAATAGAAGATGAAGATGAACAATCATTGTTAGAAACTCTAAATGATATAAATAAAGAAGAGTTTGATTTGGTAGTCGCACCTGTTACACAAAAAGGAGCATACTATCTTTGTAATCAGACGCTTTACTCACCTCTATTTATTCCTACACTGCATAAAAATAGACTCGATTGTTCAAACTCAATGATATTTTTTGGTGGTATAGATTATACAAAGCAGATTGAAATATTAAGCAGTTTAGTTGATGAAGATGGATTAAAGATAACTGTATCAGACAATAGTCCAGTATCACAAATGCTTTCAAATACAGCTAAAGAGATTGTACCTATTGATGAAAGCATAGTTTTAGGACAAAACGGTTATTACAAGCGTACTATTTCTAGATTCTCTGACTTAAATCAGTCAACTATATTTCTAAATACACCTATAGTAAAAAGCAGCCTTTTTCTTTCTCAATTGACCCTAGCAAACTTTAAACCATCAAAAGTATTAAGTACGCAGATAAACTATTCCCCTCTTCTTCTTACTTTAACTCAATACCACGATAGAGAAAACATGGTTATTGCCAACTCAATAGAAAAAATTGATCCAAAACTAAGTGAAAATATTGCACTAATTGATCAAGATATTAGATTTAATTGGCTAAATTACTCAACTGTTGCAGGTATCGATATTGTTTTTTCTGAAAAAACATCTGAAAGTAGATTGTCTACAGTAAAATTGGTAAATGGCTCTTTAAATCACAATGTTAAGCTATATGAAGCTGGTCTTTACAGATTCATTTTAAAAGAGCCATTTGAGTATTAACTTATTGTTTTTGCCATAAAGAGATTAACTCATTAATTTGAAGAGGGATTTTTGCCGGCTTGCCATCTTGAAGATAGGCAAGACGAATTTTCATTTCAAACAGTAGTGTCTCATCTCTCTTTACTTGCTGAATCAGTACAATTGAAGCAGCCTTTTTCTCTATCATCTCTGTTTCAACTATTACAGTATCACCAAGCATTGCAGGCTGTATATAATTAGCCTCTATTGACTTAACAACAAAATAACCTTTTTCACTTTGAGGTGTCAATCCATTAGAAAAAAAGAGTTCGCTGCGAGCTCGTTCACAAAACTTTAAATAATTGGCATAATAAACAATACCTGCAGCATCTGTATCTTCATAATAGACTCTAATCTTCACTTTATTATCCCCTTAAATACGATGTTTTTAAATTTTATTTTCTTTATAGTGACCAAAATAGTGACTAAAAACTTTCAATTCTTAAAAAGTTTTTTTTGAGTTAAGCAATATAAAAGCTTTGTATTTTACATCACTTATCCGCAGTTATCCAGACTTATCTTCATCTACAAAATCCCTAAAATAGGACTTGTCCGACTTATCCATGTTATCCACACTAATTTTTAAAAAAATCATATTAGTCTTAAGTATTTTTCACAGTTATATTTATTTCTTTATTAGATACCTTAAGATTAATATTATTTTGTTGCTCTTCATTTATAATTATCTCAATGAATTTATGATAAGTAAAATCTCTATTCATTAGTCTAAGTTCTATTAAATCTTTACCGTATGAATATATTGCTTTAAAATCATCAAAAAAAAGTGTAAATTTTTGTACATCTTTATTTATCCAACCAATAGTTTCAATGATTTCATTATGAACTTCCAATAAATTTTCAATATGAAATATAGGTTCATGATGAAAAATTCTATTTCTAAGCTTTCTAAATTTATTCATACGCTTAGAAAGAATTTTTCTTGTTCTTATAGAACGTGGCATATTTGGAAAGATTTCCTTAATACATCTATGCCAAATTTTAATTTCATAATCACTGGCAAAAAGTCTTGACCAAAATCCAAAATTTAATTCTGCAACTATTTTACCTGTTGTTATTTCTTTATAGTGTTTTAATAAATTAGAAGTTGTTTGTTTTATTTTATATATTTCTCTTTCTTCTAATAATCCAGGTAAATCAAACCATGCATCATGCTTAACTAGTGTAAAATTATGATCAATTGATTTTCTTAAAGCATTATAGTCATCAATTTTTTTAGCATAATATTTTGATAAATTATTATGAATGCTATTTCTTAAAGAAACTTCTAGGTTTTGAAGAGAAATATATAAACTTTTTGATAAATTTATATTCCAAATATAATGTTTAAGAATTAAATGTGTATTAGTAGTTCTTAAAATTCTCTGATACGTATTTAATCTTTCTTTTGAAAAAAAAGATTCTATCTTTGAAAAATTAAATCTATCCATGCTCACCTATTTATTTAATTTAAGTAAAATTATATAGTAATTAGATTATAATTTCTATTAAGTGTTACCCAGATAGTCCTCTCCCGTTAGTTAACGGTGATGACTCTGGGATTTGAAAAACTTTATAGCGTTTTATTTTATCTAACCTATCTTACTTATTCGTAATAATTTTTAAAAGATTCCCATACTCTTTAATTCTTTGCATTCTAACTTCATCATCTTCTTTTATGAATTTAGTGTAAATTTTCAAAGTAATAGAAACATCTTTATGTCCTAACATTTTTGAAACCCAAACAATATCTGCTCCTTTTGATATCATTTGAGATGCAAATGTATGACGTAACTGATAAAGAACTCTCTCTTTAATTATAGCCTTTTTTAAAATCTTTTTAAAATTAACTCCAATTATATCATGCGAATAAAAAGGTTTATTAGATGAATTTAAAAAAATATATCCAGTTCCAGTATGCTGACTAGTTAACTTCATCTGGCTTTCTAGTGCTTCTTGAGCTAATGGCAACATATCAATTTCTCTTTTGCTGGAGAAAGTTTTAACATCTCCATCTTTTACTTCCTCATCTTTTTTACTTCTTAGTCTAGTTTTATAAATCTTGATAACCTTTCTATTAAAATCAATATCTTCCCACTTTAAAGCAACTATCTCACCTGGCCTTATGCCACTTGCATACATAAGTTTAATGAAGTTTTTCATATACCCATAACTATTTTCAAGTATTTTTTGTATCTCTTTTTGGGAGAATGGATCAACATTTTCTTCTAAATTTTGCTGCATTTTAGGTGCAGATACTATTTCCATTGGATTTTTATTTATTATTTCATTTTTATATGCTTTGTCTAAAATTGAGAAAAGAATTGACCTAAATTTTTGAACAGTTAAAGGTTTATATTTCTGTAAAAGCAAACTTTGCCATTTTTCTATTTCGAACGGAGTAATTGTACTTAAAACCCTATAACCAAAATGAGGTGAAATATGTTTGTTATAGTGTCCAATGTTTCTTTTCAAAACATGTTCTCTGTTTTCTGATTTTTTTAAATTGAAAAATTCATCTGCAAATTCATCTAACGTCCATTCTTTCTCATCTTTTATTACATCGACTTTTTTACCAAGTGCAGTTACAATATCTGGAATAATTTGTTTTTTGATGATCTTTAGATTTTCTTGGGTTGCTTTTAGCTCTGTAGATGTTCTATGACGCTTATTGTAATAAAAATCTAAATGCCAATAACCGTTTCTATTTTTTATAGTAAACTTAATATCAGCATATATGTAATAAATATTTTTATTATTTCTTTTAGGCATTAAATTCCCCCTCGTATAATACATTTATAGAAATAATTTAGAGATTTTCATCCAAAAAGGATTGAAAAATTAACTCTAAATTATTACTATCAAGAATGAAGAAATTAGACTTCAGATCTTTAACTTAATCACAGTCTAACCAAAGAGCTAAAAAGTCTTTTTATACCCCCTGTGACTTCTTTAAGCTTAGTTTGCTTAAGGAGATCACTTAATTTAGCTTGACTGTCTCTTTGGTGATAATCACTGATTAAAAGTTGCAATGATGCTTTTGCATCAATTGCTCATTGATTACGAGGCTGTGATGCCCTTTGGGCAACCAAAGAGAGATAC
>NZ_FOXB01000043.1 GCF_900115615.1 Hydrogenimonas thermophila
AACTACTTCAAATATCCAGCAGATATAAGACGCATTATCTATACAACCAATATTATTGAATCTGTACATAGACAGTTCAGAAAATTAACTAAAACTAAAGGAGCATTCCCAAATGAAAATTCACTTTTAAAACTACTCTATATGGGAATTCAGAACGCACAGAAAAAGTGGACAATGCCGATGCGTAACTGGAGTCTGACACTTTCACAACTGGCTATATTTTTCGAAGGTAGGCTCGAAGAAGCCCTTGAACTATGATATAATCTTAGGAACTATTGGATGTTGACACAAAATTCTGAACGGTCTCATGATTTACTTCTTGTATCCATAAATCATCTATGGATTTATTTGTAGGGTTAAGACTATTTAATAGGTTATCAATAATTTTAGTTTTTAAATCTATAGGTAAAGTATCTATTTCATCAAAAAGTTGCTGTTGTTTTAAAGCTACCATTTTGTTCTCCAAATTTTAGATTTATGTCCTATTTTACCAAAATTTTTTTGGTTCTCTTATTTCACCTTTTTTAAGTCTCCCTCTCTTTTTTGGTTTAGATTGAACTTCTTTTTAAACTTTTACAGGTTTCTCTCTCAATGGTATTTTTGTAGAATCTATAGCATTATAAAAAAATATTTTCTCGATAAAATTCTCAAAGTTCTATCGATATGCAGTCTATCTATCAATTCTCTTGTTGTTTGAATATTATAAACACTCTTTGCTATAAATGCTCTTGCAATCTGTTCTCTATCTTTAGGAGTAAACTCATCTATCTTCAAACTCTCTTTTAGCTCTGGAAATAATGTATTCTCAAGATTTGTAATTTTAAGCCACATCTTTGATAATGTTGATATAATTTTGGACATAAGCTGAATCTCTAGATGGAAGAGATAAGGAAGTTGCTAAAACAATAGGGGGAGTTGTTATTGATGCTTATTTTCTAATATTGATAGCAATTTTAAGATAATGGAAAAGTTTATAAAACAATTGCCATAGGAAAATTAGATGACTAATTTTAATATAAAAAATATAAAAATACAAAATTATAAAAAATACTCAGATTTAGAATTAATTTTTTCAAATAGAGCAAATTTAATTATAGGAGAAAACGGAACAGGAAAAACTTCTATATTAGATGCTTTAGCTACTTTGCTTGGTGGTTATATTCAAGCATTTAAAAATATTGGTACTGGAGATAGGCACTCTATAGCTAAAAAAGATATTAAAATAGATATTCAAGATATAGATGATAATATTGTGGTAAAATATAAACTACCTGTGATAATTAGTGGTAATTTAGATGTGAATAAGAATGATATTTTTATAGAAAGAATGAGACGACAAGTTAAAAATGATACAAAAACACATCTTTTGAAAACTATTAATAAAAGTTTGATTGATTATATAACCGAAATAGAAAATAATTTGGATGATATTACTTTACCTATTATTTCATATCATGGAACTGGTAGATTATGGGAACAAGAATATAAAAAAACTTCAAAGATGGAGAAGCTTACAAGGTTTGATGGATATAAAGATTGTCTAAATGCTAAGTCAAATTATCGTAATTTTATAGCTTGGTTTGAGAAACAAGAAAGAAATGCTTTTAATTTAAGAAAAGAGATACCAATTTTAGAAGCTGTAAGAGAATGTGTAAAAAGTTTTATATCACAAGTATCTAAACAAGAAGTAGAATTATTTATATATAGAGAAGGGGATTTGGAGATAAAATTTAAAGATACAGAAAAAAGAGAAAGAATCTCAAGTTTAAGTGATGGATATAGAAACCTTATCGGGATAGTATCAGATATAGCATATAGAATGGCTATTTTAAATCCACACTTAGGTAAAGATGTAGTTTCAAAAACTCCTGGAGTAGTTTTGGTAGATGAGATAGATTTACACCTTCATCCAAAATGGCAAAGAGAAGTTGTATCTCTTTTTAAAAATACTTTCCCAAAAGTTCAGTTTATTTTTTCATCCCATTCTCCATTTGTAATACAATCAATGCAAAAAAATGAGATAATAAAACTTAGTGAAAATAATCAATTACTTGGAACAGACGCTACATTATTGAGCATAGAAGATATTAGTGAAAAGATACAAGATATAGAATTACCACAAATTAGTAAAAGAAAATCAGAAATGTTGAAAGTAGCGGATAAATATTTGGATTTGTTAGAGAAATTAGAAAATAAAAGTGATAATGAAGAGTTAGAAAATATAAAAAAAGAGTTAGATAAATTGATAGAACCATTTGAGGATAATATGGCATATGTGGCATTTTTGCGAAGAAAAAGATTATTAAGAGAGTGATAAATGAGACCTGTAAATAAAGGATTAGCACCTCAAACATATGCAAGCTATTTACAAGCAAAAGATGACTTACGAGATGCTATTGGGAGTTATTGCTCTTACTGTGAATTGAATATATCAAATGGAATGGATATAGAACATGTTTCACCAAAAAGTAAAAATCCTACTTTAGAGAATGACTGGGATAATCTTCTTGTAGCTTGTAAAATATGTAATAGAAATAAATCAAATAATAATGATAATCGTGATGGATATATTTTCCCAGATACTCATAATACAGCTTATGCTTTTAGATATACTAAAACAAAAGTATTGGTAAATAATGAGTTAAGTGAAGACGAAAAAGTTTTAGCTAAAAATACCATTGATTTAGTAAAATTAAATAGAGAAAAAGATTCTAAAAATAGAAAAGATGACAGATATGTTCAAAGGTTAATAGAGTGGGGTAAAGCAGAAGAGAGTTTAAAAGATTATTTAAAAAATCATTCTCAAGAGATGATAAATCAAATAGCAAGAAGCCATACACATTTTATATCTAGTTGGTTAGAAGTTTTTAAAGATTATCCAGAAGTCAAAAAAGCACTTTTAGAAAGTGTCGTTGGAACTGATTTTACATGTTATGATAATAGTTTTGATGCAGTGAAAAGTTTGAAAAAAATAAAAATATAGGGATAAAATAATGCACGAAATAGTTACAAGTGATTTGTTTTTGTTCTTAACAGGAATATGCAGTGTACTTGGACTTGGATTGTCTATTTTTGCTGTAAATAAAGTTATAGAGATAGATAACAGTATGAAGATAAACTCTCAAAATATTACAGCTACAAATAATTCTAAAGCAGCTGGTAGAGATGTTCGATAAAAATCAAAATTTAAATGCTACAAATAATTCAAAAGTAGCTGGTAGAGATTTGATTGATAATTCTACTAATTATTTTATAGAAACAACAAAACATGAATCTACTATTGCTAATGTTTTGACGGGATTTTTAGATATTATTACTGATGTAAAATATGAAAAACCAGATACAAATGAATATACAATAGAAGATAAGATAGATTATAACAAGTTAAAAAAATATAAAGATTTTTTTGATGATTATATGGAAAATTATAATTTAGTTAGACATAAAATTATGATAATACTAGAAGATGAGCCATCTTTTGAAAATAAATTGATTTTTCATATAAAAAACAAGTTTATACGTTGGTATGATACAAAAATAGATCCTGATGAGATTTTATCGAATATAATCGATGATTTAGAGCAAGAGTTAAAAGAGTATTCAAATTTGAGTTTAGAAGATGTCAGTGGTGTACAATATGTAGTTTTTTATGTATTTGCAAGGTGCAAAATATTTGAAAAACCAAAGAAGGATATATAAACTTGATAGTTACAGAGAGATATCCTCAAAAAAGTTTATATTACTTAGGTGGGGAGTTGATAGAGTTTTTGAATAAAAATAATATCAAGTATTCGCTTTTTGAGCTATATGAGCATTTTAAAAAATACCAAAAGATTGAATTAAAAAAATTTATTTTGTTATTAGATTGGCTATATTTAATAGATATGATAAAAATTACAGATGATGGGTGCATAGTAAAATGTTCTTAAAAAGATTAGAAATAGTAGATAATACATTGCAAAAAAGAAGAGTAGTAGATTTTAATGAAAGTGGTTTAAACTTAATTGTTGGAATAGGTGATCAAAATAAGACTACAAATGACATAGGAAAAACTACTCTTATTAGAGTTCTTGATTTTTGTTTTGATGGGAAGATAGAACAATTATATACAGATAAAGAGTTTAAAGAATCTATAAATGAAGATATATACGATTTTTTAAAGACTAAACAACCTGTTTTTAAACTTTTTTTAGAAGATAGAAGTACAGGTTTTAACTATGAGATAAAAAGAGTTGTTACATATAAAAAAGATAGATTAAAAGTAGAAAATCAAATATTATTTAATGGTCAAAAAAGAGAAGGTGATTTTAATGCAGAGTTAAAAAAGATACTGTTTAATAATATTAGTAAAAAGCCATCTCTTAGGCAACTCATACCAAAATTTATACGAAAAGATGAAAATCAGATCAATAATGTCTTAAAATACCTTCATCCTGCAACATCAAATAGTGAGTATGAAAAGATACATCTGTTTTTGTTTGGATTTAAAGCAAAAAAGCTTTTGCAAGAAAAAAGTGAGTTAGAAAGAGAGTTAAAAAGAAACAAAAAAGATAAATCTATTTTGGGAAAAAGATTTAATATAATTGACTTAAAACAAATATTAGAAATTATTAATAAAGATTTAGAAGAATTGTATAAACAAAGAGATGAATTTCAATTGGATGAAAAGTATGAGTTAGAAGAGGAGCAGTTGAAAAATATTCAGTTAAAATTGATAGAGATAGAAAAAATTATAACCAATTTAAATTTACAAAAAAGTTTAACAAAAAAACAATTAGAAGAGTTGGAAAAAGATAGGTTTTTACAAGATACTCAATTGATAAAATTACTTTATGATGAGGCTAAGTTCTATATAGATAAACTTCATAAAAGTTTTGATGAAGTTGTAACATTTCATAATAAGATGATTGAAAATGAAAAGATATATATGAAAAATAGACTAGATAATATTGAGGAAAATTTATTAGATCTTACAAAACAAAGAGGTGGATTACAAAAAGAGTATTCAAATCTAATGAAAAAACTCTCAAAAACAGGCTCATTAGCTGAATTTACTAAACTTAATGAACAAATAGAAAAATTAGCAGAGCAAAAAGGTCAAAATGAGAAATTGCTAGAAGAGTTAGAAAAAATTGAAATAAACATAAAACATACAGAAGAAAGATTATCAAAAATAAAAGATGAAATCAATACAAATTTAGAAGATTTTAATAATAAATTATCTTTATTTAATAAATATTTTAGTAAGTATTCTAAAATATTATATGATGTAGAGTTTTTTATCTCTTATGATTTAGAAGAAGATCCAATAAAATTTTATATCAAAAATGCTGGAGGAAATGAAGGAAGTGGTAAAAAACAAGCTATAATAACAGCTTTTGATTTGGCATATATCGATTTTATCAATGAACTGCATATAAATTTCCCACATTTTGTAGCTCATGATAAGGTGGAATTGATAGATATAAACAAATTAGAAAAGTTATTTGAAATTGCAAATAATATTTCAGGTCAGTTTATAGTGCCTATAATATATGATAAGATAGAATCTATTTATGACAAATATAAGGGCAATGTTATACTAGAGTTATCTGAAGAAAATAAGTTTTTTGGGGTTTAAATTTTTGAGTATGCGAAATTTTCAATAAAAGACAATATTTACCCCAAAAGCCAAGACAAAATTTGAAATTTTTTAATGAATTTAGCTTAAATTGTAGGTGATTTTTGCTAATTTGCAAGTGGCTCTAATTATTTCATAATGCAAATAATAAAAAGAACTTGTAAGTATAATGATGATTTTGCTATTGATTTATTTGAACAGAAATATTGTGTTAAGGTTTATATAAAATTTTGCCGGATTGGGCTAAAGCCCATATGTTAAATACAAACTTACTGTGATTTTTTTTTAGAATTTTTAGGTTATAATATCTGCGTTTAATTTTATATTAGGAGTTGGGTTATGAATGAAGAAGTACAAGAGAATATTGAAAATAGAAATGAAAATGCAGAAAATGGAAAAAAAGGTTCTGTCGTTGAGCTTCTTTCTAAAAAAATAGATGAAGTTTTAGCTCGCATCAAAGCTGTAGAAGAAGAGAATAACAACCTTAGAAATGAAATTGTTGCACTAAAAGCACAGAATGAAGCAAAAGATGCACAAATAGCTAAATTGGATGAAGAGTTGATGATGAAAGACCTTGAAATTGAAGAGGTTATAGGCAAGATAGAGACAATGCTTAGCGAATGAAAAGAGTCTCGATTGTAATTGGCGGTAAACGCTATACTATTACACTAGAAGAGCCATTTGCCGATTTAGTTGAAAAAGAGTTAGAAGAGATATTTGATATGGGCAAAAACAATGATACAAAACTGCTTTTGCAAGCTTTTCTTTCAAAACAGATAGAGTGTTTGGAGTTAGAGCAAAAGATAAATGAACTTATAAATAAACTATCAGTTTAATGAGTATTAAGAATCAAAAGAGAGCTTTTACTTTAATAGAACTGATTTTTGTGATTGTAATATTGGGTATTTTGGCAAGTGTAGCAATTCCAAATTTTTCAGGAACGGTTGATAATGCATATGTTGCCAAAGCCCAAGCAAAAGTAGATACTGTAAGAAGTGGATTGCAAAATTATCGCTCTACCTCAATTTTAAAAGGTAATGGGGCTACATATCCTTCATCTTTAGACAAAGACGGCAAGCTTTTTGCTGTTGTTGCAGAAGGTGAAGATAACAGTACAGAAGTTGGCAAGTGGAGTGCCGACGGAAATATTTATACATATCATACCAGAGATGAAAATATTGTCTTTGAATATAATGCTACTACAGGTACCTTTGAGTGCAAATCTCCAGAGAGTTTATGTAATAGGTTTGAGTAATATTGTCAGTGAAATATTATGAAATAGCCCTTTTGGGTAAAAAACTCTTCTCTCTAACGTACAGTTATGAAGATTCTTTAAACTTTGGCTCCATAGTTAATGTACCACTTCAAAAGAGAAAAGTTAAAGGTGTAGTACTTCGTGAAGTAGAAAAACCGGACTTTTCAGTTGTTGACATAGAAAATGTAGAGTCTCTCTACTATCAAGAGTGGCAGTTGGAGTTAGCTTCATTTATATCTACCTATTACAGATGCCAGATTGGTGAAGCTTTGCAGTTAATGGTGCCTTATTCACACGACTATCCTAAAGCAGATAAAACTGCACATACTGCAAGCGACATTGTTCTTTCACCCAGCCAGGAAACGGCTTTTAAAGATTTGCTAAGCAGAGACTCTTCACTACTTTTTGCTCCTACAGGAAGCGGAAAAACAGAGATTTATATAAAGCTTTTTGACAAGGTTTTAAATGAAGGCGGCTCTGCTCTTTTTTTAATGCCTGAGATTAGCCTGACTCCACAGATGCAAAAGAGACTGGAAGCCTATTTTGGTGAAAAGGTAGCTATCTGGCATTCAAAACTTACTAAATCAAAACGTCAAAGTGTACTTGAGTCAATTAGAAATGGAACTGTTTCTATTGTAGCTGGTCCTCGCTCAAGCTTGTTTTTGCCAATGCAAAATTTAAAACTTATAGTTGTAGATGAAGAGCACGATGACAGCTATAAAGCACATAATAGACCAAGGTATCATGCCAGGGATTTAGCTCTTTGGATAGGAAAACAAAGCAAAGTTCGTATTGTACTTGGAAGTGCAACTCCAAGCGCTACAAGTTTTGCCAAATTTCCTATTGTTCGAATAACAGAACCATACATAAAAACAAAAAAACGTTATATATTTGAGGGAGGAAGTTGTTCATTAACTTCAAATATGTTGGAAGAGATTGAGCGTCACCACAGTAATGGCGGTCAGGTAATCATATTTCTTCCTACAAGAGCAAATTTTAAGTATCTATATTGTGATAACTGCTCATATAGTGTAATGTGTCCATTTTGTTCTGTTGGTATGAGTCTGCATAGATTCCGTAAAGTGGTGCAGTGTCACTATTGTGGTTATGCTGAAAAGATTCCATCATCTTGCCCAAAGTGCGGTTCAATTATTCGCAGTGACAGAATTGGTACGGCTGAAGTTGTTGAACAGTTGCGTGAACATTTTTCAGATATGAATATAGAGCAGTTTGATAAAGATACGATTACAACTGCTTCAAAGCTTCAAAAAGCATTAAATAAATTTGCCAAAAAAGAGACTGACATACTCGTTGGAACACAAATGTTGGCTAAAGGACACGACTACTCTGATGTTACTTTAGCCATTATTTTAGGACTAGATTACATTTTGGCATTGCCGGATTTTCGAGCCAGAGAGAGGGCACAGTCACTCTTTGTTCAGATCGCCGGACGTGCTGGCAGAGCTCGTGAAGCTACAGTGATTGTTCAGACAAATCAGCCATACTTTTTTAAAGAGTATATTGGAAAGTATGAGAAATTTTTGCAAGAGGAGTTAGTGTACAGGGAAGGCTTGTATCCGCCTTCAATGTATCTTTGCCGTTTGCTCTTTGCATCTAAAAATGAGGCAAAGGCGAAGGCAGAGGTTGACCGTATAAAGAGCAAGATAGAGAAGTTTGGATTAGTAGAGATTGTTGGAGCAGGTAAGGCACCCATAGAGAAGATAGCAGGTAAATTTCGATTCAATATTTTACTAAGAAGTTCCAAGCGTGCTGATCTGATGCGTGTTGTCAAAGCTGTTGATGATGGTAGTTTTGAGGTAGATATGGATCCGGTAGATTTTGCTTGAGTTGTAGTATAATAGTATAAATCTAAGTGAAGATATAAAAGGATAGATTTTGACAAACTTGGCATATACAGAGCATTACACTTATGATGATTATGTAAAGTGGGAAGGGGATTGGGAGCTGATATTTGGAACAGCTTTTGCGATGGCTCCGGCACCTGTAAAAAAGCATCAAAATCTAAATGTAAAAATTACTACTCAATTAGAAGAGTATTTTGAAGAGTGTAGTAGATGTGAAGTTTTGATTGAAGAGGATTATAAAATAAGTGATGATACTGTCTTAAGACCTGATATTGCAGTGGTTTGTGATGATTTGAATGAAACCTATATCTCAAAAGCTCCAGAGATTGTTGTGGAGATTTTAAGTCCTTCTACAGCAAGAAGAGATGAAAAAGTAAAGTTTGATCTATATGAGTTTGAAAAGGTAAAATATTATATATTAGTCTATCCAGATGATCTAAAAGCAAAAGTTTTCAAGCATAATGGAGATAGGTTCATAAAAGAGGGTGATTTTTTTGATGAGGTCTATGAGTTTAAGGATTTAAAGTGCAAAGCAAAGATAGATTTTAATAGAGTATTTAGGAAGTATAGAAAAAATGATTAAGAGATACCCAACTAAAAAGATTTATGTAGGAAATGTAGCTGTCGGTGGTGATGCACCAATATCGGTGCAGTCTATGACCTATTCACGTACTGCAGATGTTGCTGCTACTGTGGAGCAGATTAACCGTCTTCATTTTGCTGGAGCAGACATCGTTCGTGTGGCAGTGCCTGATTATGAAGATGCTGAGGCACTTAAAGAGATACGTGCACAAACCTCTTTGCCACTGGTGGCAGATATACATTTTAACTATCGTTTGGCATTGATTGCTGCTGAGAGTGTTGACTGTATTCGTATAAACCCTGGAAATATTGGTGAAAAATCTCGTGTCAAAGAGGTTGTAAAAGCTTGTCAAGAGAGAAATATTCCGATTAGAATCGGCGTTAATTGCGGAAGTTTGGAAAAAGAGTTTGAAGATAAGTATGGTCAAACAGCCAAAGGGATGGTAGAGTCGGCTCTTTATAACATCAAATTTTTAGAAGATCTAGGCTTTACAGATATCAAAGTTTCACTAAAAGCTAGTGATGTTGAACGAACGGTTGAAGCCTATAGAACCCTTAGACCTCTAGTTGATTATCCATTTCATTTAGGGGTTACAGAAGCTGGTACTGTATTTCACGCAACAATCAAGAGTGCCATAGGTTTAGGAACTTTACTGCTTGAAGGAATAGGAGATACACTTCGAGTCTCAATTACTGGTGAACTTGAAAAAGAGATTGAAGTAGGGCGTGCTATTCTTAAAGATAGTGGAGCTGCAAAAGAGGGGCTTAACATTATCTCCTGTCCTACCTGTGGGCGTATAGAAGCTGACCTTGTAAAAGCAGTAGCAGAAGTAGAAGAGAAAACCAAACATATAAAAACACCGTTAAATGTATCTGTAATGGGATGCGTAGTCAATGCCATCGGTGAAGCAAAAAGTGCAGATGTGGCAATAGCTTACGGCAAAGGAAGCGGTCTTGTGATGGTTAAAGGTGAAGTAGTTGCAAAACTGCCTGAAGATAAGCTGGTTGACCGCTTTTTACAAGAGGTAGAAAATATGGCTAAAGAAATGGAGTAATCAGTGGAAGAACATCTCTATAACTTAAATATTGAGCGTGCAGTTTTAAGTACAATCATATTTGATCCTGTGCAGTATGAAGAGATTGCCGCACAGCTGAAACCAGAAGATTTTTACCATCCTTTTCATCAGCACCTTTTTATGGCTATGGAGGAACTCTTTAGAAGTGATCAGCCTATTGATGAAGAGTTTCTTAGAGAAAAACTGACTCAAAAGAATCAATTTGATGAGGTTGCTTTTTTAGATATTTTAAGTGCCAATCCACTCTCAAATACCAATGCTTACATAAAAGAGATCAAGGCAAAAGCACAAAAACGAGCACTTGTTACGTTAGCAACAGAGATTAAAAAACTGACGATTGAAGATGATTTGCCTGCTGTTGATGTAATGGATGCAGTAGAACAAAAGCTTTATGCCATCACTTCTGAAAGCTCTACACAGGATTTCCGTGAAAGCCGAGAGATGGCACTTAGTACGCTTGAACATATTAAAAAGATGAAAGAGCGTGGCAACTCGATGCTAATTGGTGTCGATACAGGCTTTAAAGATCTTAACCGTATGACATCAGGATTTGGAGAAGGTGACCTTGTAATTGTTGCGGCGAGGCCAGCAATGGGAAAATGTCTTGGTAAAGGGACTAGAGTTTTGATGTATGACGGAACATTGAAGAAAGTTGAAGATATTAAGGTTGGCGACCTTCTTATGGGTGATGATTCAACACCAAGACGTGTTCTTTCATTGGCTCGTGGGCGTGAAATGATGTATTGGGTCAGGCAAAACAAAGGAATTGACTATCGTGTCAATGAAAGTCATATTCTCTCTTTAAAGCGAAGCAGAACAGAAGGTAAACATAAACATGGTGATGTACTAAATATCTCTGTACGGGACTATTTGCAAAAAAGTGACAAGTTTAAGTCAAACTATAAAGGGTATAAGGTTGCTGTTGATTTTCCTGAAAAAGAGGTCTCTATAGATCCCTATTTTCTTGGTATTTGGCTTGGTGATGGACGAAGTAGTGATGTGCGCATTGCAACAGAAGATGATGAAGTAGTTGATTATCTCAAAGCCTATGCCGCCAAGCTTGGTTTGATCTTACATCTTTATGAAGCAGCAGGAAAATGTCCTATGTATGGCATTACAAATGGTCATGCTGTTGATCCAAATGGCTCTTTCTCTTTACAGAAACTACTTAGAGAATTAGGATTGCTTGATGAAAAGAGAATACCGCATATTTATCTTGCCAACAGTGAAAAGGTTCGACTTGAGCTCTTGGCTGGATTGATTGATAGTGACGGTTATTATGATGATAAGCATCATGTAATTGAGATTACACAAAAACGTAAAGCATTAGCAGAAGATATTAAGTTTTTAGCTGATACATTGGGGTTTAGAACTTCACTGATTGCAAAAAAGGCACAGATTAAAGAGCGTGGTTATGAGAGTGAAGTTTATCGAGTAAGAATTGTCGGTGATCTTGAACGTATACCAATAAAGGTAGAGCGTAAAAAGCCACGTTTAAGAAAAGCTAAGCGGGATGTTACCCATACAGGCATAAGGATAGAGCCTGATTGTGTTGATGACTATTATGGTTTTACAATTGATGGTAATCATCTATTTTTACTTGAAGATATGACAGTAACACACAATACAGCTTTTACACTCAATATGGCTTTGAAAGCATTGGAAAATGGGGATGGTGTAGCATTCTTCTCTCTGGAAATGCCAGCAGAACAACTGGTGCTTAGGATGCTTAGTGCTAAAACCTCGATTGCTTTGCAAGATTTAAGAGTAGGTAATCTTAGAGATGAAGAGTGGACGAGGCTTTCAGAAGCAGTTGATTGGTTAAGTAACCAGAAACTTTTTGTTGATGATGAAGGTACACTAAACATTCATCAAGTACGTGCAAAACTTAGAAAACTAAAATCTCACCATCCAGAGATTAAAATAGCTATAATCGACTACTTGCAGTTAATGAGCAGTGGAAGCAATAAAGATAGGCATCAAGAGGTTAGTGAAATTTCACGTGGTCTAAAAATGCTTGCAAGGGAGCTTCAAATTCCTATTGTGGCACTCTCTCAGCTTAACCGTTCACTTGAATCTCGTGCAGATAAAAGACCAATGCTTGCAGACCTTCGTGAATCTGGAGCGATTGAGCAGGATGCCGACATTATTCTTTTTGTTTATCGTGATGATGTTTACCGTATTCGTGAAGAGAAAGAGAAAGAGATGAAGGCACGTGCCGAGGGAAAAGAGTATAAGTCTACTTTCCACGAAAAAGAGGAAGAAGATGCCGAAATCATCATTGGTAAACAGCGTAACGGACCTACTGGAATTGTTGAGTTGAAGTTCCAAAAACGCTTTACACGCTTTGTCGATGCTGGGCAAGTTCCAGTAGAGGTTGTTTATGAACAGTCCAACATCGATACCGGCGGCGAAACTAAAATTGAGCTTCCGCCTATCTAAACCGCTTCTCATTGAGGGGCGGAAAGAGTGGATATTTCTAATCTTCTCTGCCCTTGTTATACTCATTTTTTCAATATCTTACCGCTACTATGAATACACTAAATTTACTTCACAAAAAAAGATCTATCTAAATGCAGATGTCCTTTTGCACTACTCAAAACACAAAGGCTCAAAACATTACGATGTTTTAAAACTGCAAACTCAGGATGGAATGGTCTTTTACACAACAGCTAAAAATAGAGACGATAACCTTAGAGGTAAAATGGTTCGTTTAGTCCTTTTCCCTTCGCGACTAAAGTTTAAAGATTTTTTGACTATTCCTTATATACCATCTTACATATTGCGTGTTTTAGAGAGCAAAACAGCTAGAATGAAACTGTTTGAAGAGATTAAAAAGCAACATACAGATCCTTGGATCAATGAGTTTTATGGTGCACTTTTTCTGGCTTTACCCATATCTAAATCTCTTAGAAAAGCAGTGACTAGGCTTGGTATAAACCATCTTTTGGCTCTTAGCGGTTTTCATATGGGATTTTTATGGCTGATTGTATATTTTTCTCTATCTGTTATCTATAAGCCACTTCAACAACGATTTTTCCCTTATAGACACAGGTTGTTGGATTTGGGATTAGTTACAATTTTACTACTTGGTGCATATTTACTGTTCGTGGGTACACCACCATCTTTGCTAAGAGCTTATGTTATGGTCGTAGTTGGATGGCTTGCTTTGCTTGCCGGCATAGAGTTACTCTCATTTACATTTTTAGCTGTTTGTGTCATATGGCTGATTGCACTATTTCCGGGGTTGTTTTTTTCTATAGGTTTTTGGCTTTCAGTTAGTGGAGTATTTTACATATATCTTTTTTTACACTACACAAAGAGTTGGTCAAAATGGGCAATATTTATAGTTCTAAATTTTTGGACATATTTAATGATGTTGCCTATAGTTCATACATTTTTTGGTCTCTTCTCTCTATATCAACTATCTTCTATTGCCTTGACTTTAGCTTTCTCAATATTTTATCCATTAACTATAATAATGCATATTCTGGGCATTGGAGGGTGGTTTGAAGGATTGATTTTAAATCTCTTCTCTTTACCAAAACCGAAAAGTGAAGTTTATGTTTTAACTCCATTATGGTTTCTTTCAGGTTTTATCATCTTATCTCTTTTTGCTGTCAGATGGCGTAAGGTACTCTATATTCAAATTATTGTCGCTTTTGTCTGGTTTATCTTCCTTATTCAAAAGGTAACATAACTTTTGTCCATAAAGAAATATGATCCACGATAGGTAGATCCATAAAAAGAAAAAGAGCAGGGTACTAAATGAACCATATACAGTTGCATATGTTTTATTGCTGAGTGTGTATTGGATAAAGAGATTTTTCCCAAGGTACCAGATAAGTGAAGCAAAAAATGATGAGATGAATGCTGCTTTTAGTTTTATTATAACCGTAGTAGAAATTTTATAGGTAACAAAAAAGAGCATCCAAATAATTAAATATGGAAATATTGACAGAAAATCTATTTTGCTTGTATAAGTAGTGGCATTAAGAAGCTGTTGGATTTTTACCGATAGGTAGATTGAAGCTGCAAGAGCCATAGGACCTAATGTAATGAGTGTCCAGTATGTAGTCAGTGCATTCCAAAAACCTTTCTGTTTAGTCTTAAAAATTTTACTAACAATATATTCATAGTTTTGAAAGAACATAATAGAGGCAAATAGTATAAAGATAAAACCTATAATACCAAGTTTAGAAGTATTGGCAAGAAAAGTATCTATATAACTTGCTACTGTATCTTGTGAAGCTGGCATGATATTAGAGAAGATAAATGCTTTAATCTTTTCATACTGTTCACTGAAGTTTGGCAAACGTACAATAATAGAAAAACTGATTAAAAGCAGTGGAATAAGCGTAAAGATAGTATAAAAGCTCAGGCTCGCAGCATAATAAGTTATGTCTGGATCGTAAAACTCTTTTAGTTTACGAAAGCCAAAGCGAGCCGTTTGTAAAAATTTATTCATTGCAAAAGTCTTGCTGATATTTTGGTATCTGCATTGTTACACAGTGAAGGCTACCGCCTTGTTCTATAAGTTTTAAACAGTTAATTGGAATTATCTCTCTTTTTGGAAAAAGCTCTTTAAAAAGTTCTGTTACCTCTTTATCTTTTTCATCTTCATAAACAGGCAGCAGTACTGAATGGTTGGTAATCAGAAAGTTGGCATATGTAGCCGGTAGTCTATTTCCATCTTTATATTTTGGGCTAGGCAATGGCAGTGGAACTAGACGATAAGGTTTTCCATCAATAGTGCGAAAACTTTTTAACTGCTCTTCCATTCTTTTAAGTTCATCATAATGAGAATCTTTTGGAGCATCACAGGCAACATAAGCTATTGTCTCTTCATCTACAAAACGAGCCAGTGTATCTATATGTGCATCGGTATCGTCACCTTCAAGTTCACCGTAATCAAGCCATAAAATATGTTTTAAGCAGAGTTTCTCTTTTAAAAACTCTTCTATTTGCTCTTTTTTTAGTCCTGGATTGCGGTTAATATTCAAGAGACATTTTGAAGTAGTTAACAGTGTACCTTTACCATCACTTTCAATAGAACCACCCTCTAAGACAAAGTCTATCTTTTCATAGTCGCCATACAGGTAACCTTTTTTAACTAATTGTTCAGTCACTGCATTATCTAATGCACTTTCAAACTTATCTCCCCAAGCATTGAATTTGAAGTCTAGAAACTTTCTTTTACCGTCAACATATACGGTAATAGGACCAAAGTCTCTTGCCCAGGTATCATTGGTTGGAAGTTCTACAAAAGTTATGTTTCTAACATCACAAAAGAGTTCTTTGGTAGCTTCTGCATTATCACAGACGATGATAACCGGTTGATTGTAGGCAATAGAGCTTGCAATGCGTACAAATGGAGTTAATGCCCCTTTAAGATCATATGCCCAGTCTGTATCTTTATGTGGAAATGCCAGTAAAACGGCATCTTGTTTTGTCCACTCAGTCGGGAAGTTGCACTTTGTCATCTTCTTTATCCTTTACTACACGAATGCTTTTATATACCATAACACCTACAAATATAGCTGTTAAAGTCATTCCTATAATCTTGATCCACGCAATATAGTCCATTCTTTTATACCTTTTTAGGTAAAATCTCTTTTATGTCACTTATAAAAATATCACGTAAAAATTTTGTTTACAATATTAACCAAATCGTACAAAAAACACAATCAATAGAGAAGTTAGCACTTGTACTTAAAGACAATGCTTACGGTCACGGTCTATCTTTAATGGCAAGCTTGGCTGCTGATGTTGGAGTAAAGCACGCAGTTGTAAGAAATCTACAAGAAGCCAAAGCAATTGTGGATCTTTTTGAAACAGTGCTTGTACTTTCAGACATTCCAAAAACTGCTCCTGTCAAAAAAATTCGCATAGTAGTAAATGACCTTAACTGCATAGCTAAAATTCCTAAAGGAACTTATGTAGAGTTAAAAGTAGATACAGGAATGCATCGTAACGGAGTCTTACCTTCAGAGTTTCAAAAAGCAGTTGAGGAAATTGAAAAGCATAGTTTAAATCTTGTAGGTATTATGACTCACTTTAGAAGTGCAGATGAGATGGGAAGTGAATTTTTTTGGCAGCGTAAAGAGTTTGATCGCATAAAAGAGTTAGCACAAAAGTTAGATATTAAGGGTGTTAGGTGGCACAGTTGCAACTCTGCAGCACTATTTCGTGTAAGTGAGTTTGATGAAGATATAGCCCGTGTTGGTATAGCAGCTTTTGGCTGTCTTGAAATGCCAAAACCTTTTAATTTACCAAAGCTTAAACCAGTTATGTCTTTATGGGCTGATCGCATTTCAACAAGAGAGCTTAGAGCAATGCAAAGAGTAGGTTACGCAGGGGCTGGATGTCTTAAAAGTAAAGGTGTAGTTTCAACTTACGATATAGGTTACGGTGATGGTTGGCTAAGAGGCTCATCAAGCAAGCCTTATATTTTACCTAACGGCAAAAAGATATTGGGGCGTGTATCAATGGATGCAATCTCAGTTGAAACAGCTGAAGAGCAAATTTTGATTTTTGATAATGCAATAGAGGCAGCAAAGCAGTTTGACACAATTGCTTATGATATCTTAGTTAAGTTAAGCCCTGCAATTAGACGGATAGTTGTATGAAATTATTGCTTTTACTCTTTTTACTTTTTATACTTCTTTATCCTTTTTGGGTGGTTCATAAGCAGACACTAGGTTTTAATGAAAAGATTGAAAAGAGACCTTCAGATTGGCCTGCAGAATATGAAGATATATATTACAAAACATATGATGGTATTTTATTGAAAGGGTGGTGGATTCCAGCAAAAAGCAATAAAGCAGTACTCCTTTTGCACGGTAACGGCGGAAGTAGAAATGGTTTTCATAGTGGTGTTTTTGAGCTTGGAAAAATCTACCACAACAGAGGCTTTAATGTAATGTTGGTAGATCTTCGTGCTCATGGCGAAAGTAGCGGAAAGCGTGTATATTTTGGTGTTAAAGAGCATAAAGATATGCTTAGCTGGTTAAACACTGTTGATCCAAAAGGCAAGTATAATTGGTATTTGCATGGCTTTTCTATGGGAGCAGCAACTGTACTGATGATGGTAGAGAGTGAGCCTGAAAGATTTGTAAAAGTTGTTGCAGATGCTCCATGGATTGACTTTGAAGCATTGGTTAAACAAGAGCTTTGGAAACGTGCGCATTTGCCTTCATTTGCATATAGTTATGTAAAGTGGATTGCAGAAACATTTTTTGATCAAGATTTTGTATTTGCAGATAATAGAGATAGATGCAAGAAGTTGTGTAAAAAAGAGATACTCTATATCTTTGAATCAAATGACTCGCTTCTTTCTGATTATCATTATAGATTACTTAAGAGTATTTGTCCATCTGCAGAGATTAAAATCTTTGATGGTGTAGCACATGTGGATGCCTTTAAACAGCATCCAGACAGATATGTGCAGGTATTGACAGAGCAGAGGAGTTTATAGAGAATTAAGCATCTCCCATCCACTTTCAATGGAAGGGGCTTTCTCTTTTGCATATAGCCATACAGCAGCGTTGAGTTTTGCTATTTGCATTAACTCCAATGAAGGGTTTGATACCATCTTCAGTATCTCATCTTTACTGAAAGATTCAGATGATTTTTTATAATCAATGCCAAAATTAGCAGGGTCAATGGTGATCTCTTCTATATTATTTGACTCACATACCCAGATATTGCATTTTCCAAAAATTTCAGGAGTTCCTTTGTCGCCTTTAATAATCACAAGTCTTTTATACCGATCTCCAAAAATCTCAAAATACTTTTTCACATACGGCTTATGAAAAACTCCTATTAGGGCTGTATTGCAGTTTGCAACATTTGGTAATCTTTCAAGCGTGTTTAATCCAGTACGAAGTCCAAGTTTTTGGCGCAGAGGTGTTAAGTCATCAAGTGCTTTGCAGTACTCTTTACGATCAAAATATTTAAGATTTTTGGGTTTTGGCAGTGAAGTGAAAATATCTTTTACAGTTGCACCACCTTTTGATGACTTTATGTCGCTGCCATTTACTACTACTTCAATTCCGTATGGTTCAACCAAAGGTGCTGCAATAGAGAATATATAAGGGTTATTAGCTTTTCCATCAAATGGATAACCAATTTCTATACCATCTGAAACACTCTCTTTTTTAGTATATTTATCAAGTACTGCAAGTGCGGCACGGTACTCATCTATTGTTTCAGGCTTAAGTCGCCAACCGAGCAAAAAAGCGGTAACCTGTTCAGGTTCAGCTATACCGCTTAAAATCTGCTCCATTGCATCACGCATCTCTTCAGCAGTTAAATCTCGGTTATGTTTTGGTCCAGTTCCTACACACTTGATATATTTTATAAATTTTTCACTCATCTATACATCATCTCTCGTTTAATCTCTTCTAAACGCTCAATACGTTGTTCTGTAGTAGGGTGTGTTCTAAAAAGGCTGGCAAAGCTGATATCTTTACCCGTAAAAGGGTTTACTATAAACATATGAGCAGTTTCAGGTGTTGCTTCCGGTAAAAGCCCTTGTGCATTGTAGTTATCAAGTTTAATCAGTGCACTTTGCAACCACTCTGGATGTCCTGTAATTCTTGCCGCACCTTCATCTGCCATAAACTCTCGGCTTCTGCTTACAGCCATTTGAATAATTCCCGCAGCAATTGGCAAGATTATAGAGAGAAGAATCATTATGATTGGATTTGGAGTATTCTCTTCTTCTCTGCCGCCTCCGAAAAATGCACCAAATTGCATAATATTTGCAATCCAGGCAATTGCACCGGCAATTGTAGCCGCGATTGTACCTATGAGAATGTCATAGTGGCGTACATGGCTAAGTTCGTGTGCCAGTACTGCTTCGATCTCATCTTCATCAAGTAGATCTAAAAGACCTTCTGTAACAGCTACTGCTGCGTGGCTTGGATTTCGTCCTGTTGCAAATGCATTTGGAATTGGTTCAGGAACTATATATACTTTTGGCATAGGTATACCTGCTTTGTTTGCCAAACGATGAACAATTTCTATAAGTCCAGGTGCACTATGTTCATCTACCTCTACAGCATTATACTGTGCTAAAACAAGCTTATCGGAATAGAAATAAGAGAAAAAGTTCATAACTGCTGCAATTAAAAGAGCGATCAGCATTCCGTCAACACCACCGAAAATACCGCCAACCCATACCATTAGCAGAGTCATTAATGTTAAAAGAACAATGGTTTTAATTGATTCCATATTTTGTCCTCCTATAATACATTTATAACTTCTCATCACTCAAAAGAGGATGAAAAAGTTATAAAAGTTGTGTTAGCATAAAGACAGTTGTGTTAGCTGCTTTTTGCAATTCACAGTCAATGGCACAAATTAAAGATCTGTTTGTCCTTGTCAGAAGATGACCCAACAAAGCCTATCTAATTTGGGCTAGCTAACTCACCTATGAAACGCTATTGGAGAGCTTATGTTCTACCGTTCTATAGAGTTAGGAGGCTGTGAGCACAACCCAAATATCAAGCAATCAAGAAGGAGTTATGTTTTATGTACTATGTTGGCATAGATATTGCAAAGAAAAGTCATG
>NZ_FOXB01000044.1 GCF_900115615.1 Hydrogenimonas thermophila
TATCTCATATAAGCTCCTCTCGTATCTCTCTTTGGTTGCCCAAAGGGCATCACAGCCTCGTAATCAATGAGCAATTGATGCAAAAGCATCATTGCAACTTTTAATCAGTGATTATCACCAAAGAGACAGTCAAGCTAAATTAAGTGATCTCCTTAAGCAAACTAAGCTTAAAGAAGTCACAGGGGGTATAAAAAGACTTTTTAGCTCTTTGGTTAGACTGTGATTAAGTTAAAGATCTGAAGTCTAATTTCTTCATTCTTGATAGTAATAATTTAGAGTTAATTTTTCAATCCTTTTTGGATGAAAATCTCTAAATTATTTCTATAAATGTATTATACGAGAGGTTAAAATGATTGAAGCAAATTTTTATGACTATCTTCAACAAAAAGAGCCACCTCAAATTTTGGTGGTAGAAAATGATAAAGAGGCACAAACTGCTAAAGCAGTAGCTAAAATTCTCGGGTTTGATACAGTTGTACTACCAGATTTTAGAGCCACTTTTGGAGAAGACTTAAGAAGCTGGAAAGAAGAGCTCTTTGAACTCAATAGTGCTTTAAAAGAATATTATCAAAAAAATATCCAAAATCTCCTATTAATAGTTCCTTTCCATACTCTCATCTATCTACTGCCTAAACCTGAACTCTTAGATACTTTCTCTATTTCCTTTGGTGATGATATCGATTTAGAGAATCTTAAAAATAGGCTCTATGCGTGGGGCTACAGTTTTGTAGATGTCGTTGAAACAAAAGGTGAAGTGTCAATTCGTGGGGATATTATAGATATCTTTTCACCCAATGCCAATAACCCTTGGCGTATCAGCCTTTTTGATACAGAAGTTGAGAGTATTCGCACCTTTGAAGTTGAGAACCAAAAATCAAACAAAAATGAAGAGATTGAAGAGATTATGATTGCCCCGGCACTATTTTCATTCTCAACAGAGCAGTTTGAAGCATTACAAAAAAAAGTTGAAGCAAGCGATAGTGATGTCTTTGTCAAAGATGTTGCCTCACTGGGCTTTTGGTATTTAGATGAGCTTTCGCATGATTTGATGGCAGGTAAAAGAGCGGTTGCGATTAAAAATTTGCAAGATGAGATAGTATTTGCTTATGAGCATGCAAAAAATGCACTCCCTAAAGAGCGGTTTAATTTAGAAGTAATTCCTGAAACAAAACGAGCTAAAGTGATTGAACCTATCAATGTCGATCTTTTGACAGAGAATTACCCTGAAAGAGAGTTGGTGATTGTTGCTGAGAGTGATGCACTGGTTAGAAGGAGCCCCATTAAAGAGTTGGCACGGGCAACGATTGTCAAAACTGACGGAGTTGTTAATCTTCTAACACCAGATAAGATCATTGTCTCTTTAAATAAACCATTTAAAAAACGTGTCGTTAAACGACCAACTATTTTACTTGATGATCTCAAACCAGGGGATTATGTCGTACACGAAAGTTATGGTGTAGGGATCTTTAAAGGAATTGAACCGCATCAGGTATTGGGGGCAATGCGTGATTTTGTCCATATCACTTACCAAAATGACGATACTTTGCTATTGCCGGTTGAAAACCTTGATATGATCGACCGCTACATTGCCGAAGGGGGTTCACTACCTGTTCTTGATCGCCTTGGTAAGGGTGGATTTGGCAAACTCAAAGCGAAAGTAAAAGATCGTCTCTTTGCTATTGCTAGTGAGATTGTGAATATGTCGGCAAAGCGCTTATTGATGAAAGGTGCTGTCATTAAGACCGATATTCCTGAACTTATGCAGTTTCGTGAAGCGGCAGGTTTTGAATATACACCCGATCAGATTAAAGCAGTTGAAGAGATTTTTGCTGATCTCTCCAGTGGGCGCGTGATGGATAGACTTCTTAGCGGTGATGTTGGATTTGGTAAAACAGAAGTGGCGATGAATGCTATTTTAGCGGTGGTGAAGTCTGGGTATCAGAGTGCTTTTGTTGTACCAACAACACTGCTAAGCAGCCAACACTTTAAAAGTGTCCGTGATCGTCTAGATCCTTTTGGTGTGCGTGTTGATAAACTTGACCGTTTTACGACAGCCAAACAAAAAAAGCGTATTTTAGAAGAGCTTGAGAAGGGTGAGCTTGATGTTGTTATTGGTACACATGCACTGCTTGGAGCGACTTTTAAAAACCTTGGGCTTGTGATTATCGATGAAGAGCATAAATTTGGTGTAAAGCAAAAAGAGGCACTAAAACAGATGAGTGTGAATGTTCACCTTTTGAGTATGAGTGCAACACCGATTCCAAGAAGTCTCAATATGGCACTGAGTAAAATTAAAGGGTACAGTGAACTGCGAACACCTCCTGTGGAGCGCAAAGGGGTGCGAACCTTTGTCAAGAGTTTTGATGAAACAGTTGTAAAAGAGGCGATTATGCGTGAATTGCGCCGTGGAGGGCAACTTTTTTATGTCTATAACTCGATTGCAGGGATTGAGAGTAAAAAAGAGGAGCTTCTTGAGATCTTACCTGATCTTCGTATTTTGATTCTTCACTCTAAAATTACAGCAGTTCAGACAGAAAAAGAGATCCTCAAATTTGAGGCAGGTCAGTATGACTTGTTGCTTAGTACCTCCATTATCGAATCGGGTATTCATATGCCTAAAGTCAATACTATGATAGTTGATGGAGCTGATAGGTTTGGTATGGCTGATTTGCATCAGCTTAGAGGACGTGTTGGTCGGGGTAAATTGGAAGGGTATTGTTACTTCCTTGTTGAAAACAAAGATGCTTTAAGTGAACAAGCCAAACGACGGTTGATTGCACTAGAATCTAACTCATTCCTTGGTAGCGGTGCAGTCTTGGCATATCACGATCTTGAGATTCGAGGTGGTGGTAACTTGATCGGTGAGAGTCAGAGTGGACATATTAAGCAGATAGGTTATGCACTCTATTTGAAGATGCTTGAAGATGCTATTCGTGCCTTAAGCCAAGAGAGTGCACCAGAACGAAAACGAGTTGATATTAAACTTTCCATTACTGCATACATCTCTGAAGAGTTAGTATCGCATGATAGGGTGCGTTTAGAGCTTTACCGACGTTTGAGTAGCTGTGAGAGTGTGCATGATGTCATTGAGATTGAGCAAGAGATTGAAGATCGTTTTGGTAAGCCTGATCTTCCAACACGCCAATTCCTTGATCTTGTAACTATTAAAGTTCTAGCTCAACAAAAAGGAGTTGAGCGAATAAGCAATTACAATGAGCATATTACAATACAGTATAATGAGGAGAATAAAACGACTTGTAAGGCACGAAGTCGTGATGATGATGACTTGATTGCAACGGTGTTGGAAGAGCTTAGAAAGTGATGATGGGTGATGGATTAAGAAAGGGATAAAATGAAGAAGTTATGTGTATTGTTAGGGTGTGTATCGGTGCTTTTTGGGGGAGAGTTTTACTATATGAATGGCGGGAAGCGGGTGGAGCTTACACCAGTTGAGAGTGATGCTATTGCACCAAGAACATCTCAAAATTTATTGCGTTTTAAAGATGCACAAGGAAAAGATATTGCAATTCCAAACCGACTTCTTGTCAAGTTGAAAGATTGTGAGAATTTAGATAAGTATCTAAAAATGTATGAGATGAAGATTGTTAAAGAGTACCCAAACAATACATTTCTTTTAGAGACAGATTCACCTAAATTAGCAATGGATGCAGCTAATGCATTGAGTCAAAAGCCTGATGTAATCTATGCACAGCCTGACTTGATTAAAAAATGGAATTTACGATGAATAGAGGTTTTTTTATATCTGGACTTTTAGCAATTCTATTATTATTGCAAGGGTGCGGTGGTGGAGGTGGAGAGTCTACTGTAAGTGATCCTTCAGTTATAGAATCTGGTGTTTTAACAAGAACTGTAGCACCTTATAGCGATAATCCTCTATTTAATGAACAGTGGTACTTTTATAAAAATGATGAGTTTTACTCATACTATGGAATAGATTCAGATGCTCATATACACCCTTTGCTTACACAAACATATACTGGTAAAGGTATTAAAGTTGCAGTAATTGATGATGCTTTGGATGTAACTCATGAAGATTTGCAAGGAGCACTTGTATACACTTATGACACTGAAACAGAAACTACTAATGTAATGCCAAGAGATGATAGTGAAAACCATGGAACAGAAGTTACAGGTTTGATAGGTGCTAACAGTAACAGTATTGGAATATCAGGCATTGCTCCCGGATCTGAACTTATATTTATACGTTTACCTTTTAATCAAAACATTAGTGAATCAATGATTATTGATGCATTTTACAAAGCCAAAGAGTTGGGGGCTGATGTCATAAATTGCAGTTGGGGAAGTGGGAATGTTAGCGATGCTGTCAAAGCAGCTATTGTAGATGTTGCTAAAACTGGTCGAAATGGTAAAGGAACTATTATTGTTTTTGCTTCAGGAAATGGCGGTTTTGATGAAATTGGCGATCCTATAGGAAATGATGAGTCAGGAATAGCTGAAGTTTTAGCAGTCAGTTCGACAAATATATATAATGAGCGAACATCTTATAGTAATTATGGTCCCGAGTTAGATTTATTGGCTCCAGGTGGAGAGTATCTTGGTTTGGTGACACTTGATCAAATGGGAGTAAATGGACTTGTAAATGGTAACTATGTGCCATATAACTCTAATTTTACATTTGCAGGAACTTCTGCATCAGCTCCTATTGTTACAGGCATTGTTGCTCTTTTATTGGAAGCAAATGGCAACCTTACAAGAGAAGAGGTTATGAATATATTAGAAACTAATGCAGATAAAGTTGATGTTACTCAATGTAATTATGACCCAGTTACTGGGCATAGCATTTATTGTGGTTATGGAAAAGTTAATGTAGAACGTGCAATTGGTGCGGTTTTAGGAGGATAAAATGAGAGAACTTTTTATTTTGCGCCATGCCAAATCTAGCTGGGATGATCCAAGTTTAGCTGATTTTGACAGACCGTTAAACAGTAGAGGAAAAGAGGATGCTCCATTAATGGGAGAGCATTTAGCAAAATTGGGAGTAAAACCTGACATTATTGTATCTTCACCGGCAAAACGGGCTAAAAAGACAGCAAAGATTGTAGCTGAACAATTAGGGTTTAACCCTGAAAAAATAGAGTTTCGTGAAACTATCTATGAAGCATCACCTCAATCTTTACTCTATCTTGTATGTCAGTTTCCTGAGAATGCAAAGAGAGTAATGCTTGTAGGGCATAATCCAGGACTTACAGAACTTGCAAATATTCTTGGTGATATTAAAATAGAGAATATTCCAACAGCTGGTGTAGTAGGTATCGCATTTGATACTTCAAAATGGGAGGAAGCTTGTCGAATGAAAGGACATACTATACTTTTTGATTTTCCAAAAAAAATTAAAGGAAAAGAGTGAAGATAGGGTTTATTGGTGATATTGTTGGTCGTCCTGGCAGAGGGATGGTTAGAAGGTATTTGCATGAGTTGAGAGAGTCTGAGTCTTTGGACTTTGTCATAGCAAATTATGAAAATGCCAGTCATGGGTTTGGACTCACTGAAAAGAATGCCAAAGAGCTTTTTAAGGCTGGTATTGATGTAATGACTGGCGGTAATCATACTTGGGATAAAAAAGAGATTAACGGATTGCTAGAAACAATGCCACTTTTGCGTCCTATAAACTACCCTGAAGGTGTTCCAGGGCGTGGAGTACGAATATTTGAAGTTTGTAATGAGAGGCTTGCTGTAGTAAATATTATGGGCTATTTTGGTATGCCTATGTGCGAAAATCCTTTTATTGCTGCAAATCATATTGTAGATGTTTTGCACTCAGAAGGTGTAAAAAATATATTTATCGATATTCATGCAGAAGCAACAAGTGAAAAGCGTGCTCTTTTGATGATGCTGCGTCAGAAGGTAAGTGCAATTGTTGGTACTCATACCCATGTTGGCACTGATGATTTGGTAATAGATAGTGGCTGTGCGTACTTAACCGATGTTGGACTTACTGGGTGTCGTGACAATGTTATAGGAATGGATTCAAAAGTGCCTATTGAGAGATTTTTAACTGGTCTGCCGGGAAGGTTTGATGTTCCTGACAAGTGTAAAGGGATACTTCAAATGGTTGTAATGGAGTTAAAAGATGGAAGAGCAGTTGATGCCTATAAAATTCGTGTATATAGTGAAGGAGATAAAGAAGTCGTACTTAAGGCACGGATTGAGCATAATGATGGATAATGGAGGTTTTAATAATTGACAAATAGTTATGAGTTATTAAAAGCATTACACTCTTTAGATCTACCTATTCAAGAAAGAGATGCTTGGTGGTGGCCAAACAGTGGAACATATGAAGTAGTAATTGGCGCTGTTTTGACACAAAATACCAAGTGGCAGAAGGTTGAAGAGGCGTTAGAGAATTTGCGCACACTTGAAGCATTAACTATAGAAGGATTGGCAAAATTAGATGAAGAGTTGTTGCGCGAAGCAATAAAACCAGCTGGATTTTACAATACAAAAGCAAAAAGATTGAAACTCTTAAATCAGGCAATCAGAGATAAGTTTGGAGATTTTACAAACTTTCAGGTAGAAGTATCGAAACGATGGCTTCTTGAAAAAAAAGGAGTAGGTGAAGAGACTGCTGACTCTATTTTAAACTATGCCTGCTATCGTGAAGCAATGGTAGTTGACAGCTATACAGCAGCTCTTCTTAAAGCTTTTGGTTATGAGTTTGAAGATTACAGAAGTTTGCAAGCTTGGATTATAGAGGGTATCAAAGATTATGATATTAAAGTTCGTGAACTTTTTCCAAACATACCAAAAGCTCAAATTTATGCTCTTTTTCATGGAATGATAGTGGAGTATTGTAAACAGCATAAAAAAGGCAAAAAGGTTGATATTTCATTGATTGAAAAATTTTAGATATAATCAGTTTAAATCTTAAAAAGGTTTTAAAAATGGATAAAACAAGAGTAGATGATATTCTCATAGAGATGATTACACCAAAAATAAAAGAGATAGAAGAGAAGTTTTCAAAAGGTGGATCACTTACTCAAGATGATATAAATACATTGCTTTTAAAAGCTCAATACAACCACATAAACCATCTGGATCAAAAACTGAATGAAGTAACTGCAGATGTTGCGAGTTTAAAAGATGAGTTTAATGGCTTAAAAGGTGAGTTTAATGGTTTGAAAGGTGAGTTTAATGGCTTAAAAGGTGAATTTAATACTTTTAAAGCTGAAATAAATGAGAGATTTGCAAGATTTGAAGGCGATATGAATGAAAGATTTGCAAGATTAGAGGGTGAATTCAATACAAAGTTTGCAGAACTTCAGACACAATTTGAACAGTCACAAGTAAAAATGCAACAAACCATCATTACAACTATGAAGTGGTACATAGGTGGAGCTGGCATAGTTTTAGTATTGTTAAAAGCATTAGATATTTTTGTAAAGTAGCAAAAAACTATCTGCTAATAATATTTATAGATTTTATACGTTTAATTAAAATAGCACCTTTCTCTGAATCTATAAGATTCTCTCCCAAGTGCAAGTCTGTAATAACAGCTTTTCCTATTATGTAGCGCCCATTATTTTGGGTGCGAATGCCCCATATATTGTGCATAGCATAAACTTTTCTATCTATATTGCCTATATAGAGCATTATGTGTCCTGGTAGGTATATGAGAGTTTGAAATGGTATGCCTTTTTCTATAATAGTTTTTTCTTTCTCATCATCGCTCATTTTTGAAAGGTCTATTAACTCTCCTATACTTGCTTGTGCTTTTGAGTTTCTTGGCAGCCATATGCCAAATGGTGCAAAAAAGTCTCTTGTCATAGTAGAACAATCTCTATCTTCTACCATTCCTCCCCATCCATAAGGCTCACCAAGCAACTCTTTAGCAACACAATTGACATTTTCAGGCAAAAAATCTACAGGCATAAGTTTAGCCCACTCATTAGGGATAAGTGATTTAACCAAAACAAGAGAATTTCTCTTTTTTTGCGGTACCAAAACTTTGTAAAAACCACTCTCTTTACCTACAAATGGAAATATAGTAGCCATCTTTGCATAAAATAGAAAATTTTGCTGATCCTCATAAATTGGAACATACTCTTTAAGCAAAACAACTTTTGGCAAATTCATAATGGTTTTTATCTGTTCTTTTGATATAAAAGCTATATCTCTTACCTGAATCCATCCAAGAGCAAATGGGCTTTGAACAAAAGCCCAGCCTCCATCAAGGCTGAAGTGAGAGACTAAAAGAGGTGTAAAAGCTTTTATGGCACTGTTTTGATTGTAGTCGAAAGGGTACCCTTCACCGTCAAGTTTTGGATTGTAAAAGATTGGTCTGTTTGTAGGAAAAACTCTCAAATTTGAAGGGTGTACTACTATTGCATACTTTTTTAGAGAGTTAAAAGATTTGTAGTTGGCATTTTTTATCCATCTGTTTAGACGATCAGCAGGTAGCGGCAATCTATTTTCAGCATATATTTTTTTAGATGTATAGAGACGAACTGCCCAGGTTATATCTTCATATGTAGCATTTACCTCTTTATTTTGCCAGGGCATATAGTAGTGTGAGATAAAATCGGCATAGAGTTTTTGCTGTTTCTCTTTTGATAGATTGACAGTAGTCTCTTTTAAAAATGGTTCTATCTCTGTTAGAATTTTGGGATGAATTGGCTCTTTTGATACACAACCTGCAAAGAGTATTACAAAAAGAGCAAGTTGAAAAAAAGCTTTTATCATACTTTTGGTCGAATAACAATCTTTTTGGCATTAAAGAGTTCTTGAGCTTTTTTTACCATTGGATCATTTAAAATATCTTTTACATCTATCTCTTTTGACGGATCTTCTGCACTGCAATTTCCTGTTACACAACTGGCATTGTTGAAGTCAACATCTTCTACCATTCCGCTTGTATCTGTTGTTCCGTTTGCATCTTGGTTTTCACTCTGGGGCTGTTCATCTTTGGATTGCAGTGGTTCTTGTTTGTTAGGGGTTGGCTCTTTTTGAGGAGCTTCCGGTTTTGGTTCTTCTGTTTTTTGTTTTGGTGGATTGTCTGATTTTACAAGAGATATCTTTGTACCTATACCAAAAACTTCTTGCACAAGATGTCGTACAACGCCAAAATTGTTTTTTAGCAATTCTCTGTTTTTGCCCTCTGCATTGCTTACCCAAGATAGTACACCATCTTTGAAGTCAACAAACTCGATGCTCTCATCAAATGCTTTTCCAAGTTCATAGTTTCGATCATAGATAAGCTGTATAAGCTTTTTAAATAAAATGGAATTGTCAGGCTCGATAGGTGCAGATGGTGGATGTTGAGTGTTGGATATTTGATTTTTTATATTTGATGTTTGATGTTTGATATTGGATGGAGTATTGGTTTTAACTGGTAATGGATTGGTGGTAGATAGCTCTTTTTCTAGTTCTTCTATCATCTCATCTATCTGTTTTATATTCATAGCTTCGACCATTTTAAAAATGGTCAATGATAGTACGAAATCTCCATCAGTATTTAATGCAAGCAGAGGTTTTGCATCGGCTAATATACGGTAAAAACGCTCTAAAATTACAGGAGAGAATTTTGGATCATTTTGTAAAAGTTTATCTTTTAAAAAGAGGCTCATCTCATCAATGACCATTTCTGCCTCATAATTTTCTAAGTCAACTAGATATTCTCTTATTCTTTTATCATCTTTTTGTAAAACTGCGTCAAAAAGCTTTTCTAAAAAATCAGGATCAACTATGCCAAGCATCTGTGTTACAGTTGCTACATCAACATGGCTTTTGGAGTAGACTATAGCTTGATCAAGCAGAGTTAATGTATCTCTTAGTGAACCACTTCCACTTCTTGCCAAAATGCCTAATGCTTCAGGCTCGTAAGCTATGTTTTCTATATTTAGTATATGTTCAAGATGTTTTATGATGAGTGGTTTTGCAATCTTTTTAAATCTAAAGTGCTGAGTACGGCTTAAAATTGTAGCTGGCAATTTAAGAGGATCGGTTGTTGCTAAAATGAACTTTACAAATTCAGGCGGCTCTTCTAGAGTTTTTAAAAGAGCATTGAAAGCCTCTTTTGTAAGCATATGGACTTCATCTATAATGAAAATCTTAAATCTTCCAACAGATGGCTTATATTTAGTATGTTCAATCAGATCCCGAATGTCATCTATCTTACGGCTTGAAGCGGCATCCATTTCAATAATATCTATATGCCGTCCTTCATTTGCCATTTGACACTGTTCACAAACATCACAAGGTTTGGAAGTAGGACCTTTTTCACAAAGCAGGGCTTTAGAAAAAATCCTTGCCGTAGATGTTTTACCACTTCCTCTAAGACCTGAAAAGAGATATGCATGTCCAAGCCTGTTTTGATCAAGAGCCTGTGCTAATGTTTGAGAAATAGAGTCTTGACCTATTAAGTCTTCAAAACGTTTAGGACGATACTTAAGAGCTAGAGCTTGAGACATCAGTCCTCTTTTAATGGATATTTAAAATTAATATCTATTGTCATTCCAATTAGTACTAATGCCACTATTGTAAGGACTATATATGCAAATATCTCCATCTTATTGCTCCTTTTCAAGCTCTTCTATTAACCAGTTTTGTTTTACTTCAAGTGACTTAGTTCTAATGAAAATGAGAACTAAGACTACTAACCCAATACTTGCAAGTATAATAATCTTTTCATCTGCTTTATTTTCTATCATAGCATATACACTCCAAACAAGTCCAGATGAAATTGCAAGAATTGTGTTTCTGAAAAATTTCAATTTTCCATCTATCTGTCTGATTTTTTCTATTAAACCATCTTTTTTACTCATTAAAGTGCCATTTTTCCTGGGTTGAGAATATTGTTAGGGTCAAAAGCTTTTTTAATGGCTCTAAAGAGATTTATCTCCTCTTCAGTAAATGCCATATGCATAAACGGAGCTTTTGAGAGACCAATGCCGTGTTCACCACTTAGTGTACCACCAAGATCGACAGTAATTTGAAATATCTCTTCAATAGCTTTATGACCTATCTCCAACTGTTTCTCATCACTTCCATCTACCATTACGTTAGTATGAACGTTTCCATCTCCTGTATGCCCAAAGCAAGGTACTTTAACACCATACTTTTTAGATACTTCATCAATGCGACGCAACAGTTCAGGAAGTACTGACCTTGGTACAGTTATATCTTCATTTATCTTTTTACTTCCATAAATAGTAATAGATTGGCTTGCATTTCTTCTGGCAAACCACAAGTCAGCCGACTCTTCATCATTGGCAGCTTTTTTAAATTGTGTACAGCCATTCTCTTTAAAGACCCGTTCAATTACATCCATCTGGTACGACAACTCTTCTGGAAGATTCCCATCCACATCTGTAATGAGAATAGCTCCTGCTTCAACAGGAAGCCCTTTTTTAAATTTCTCTTCAACTGCACGGATTGTAAGATTATCAAGAAACTCCATAGCTACTGGAGTAACACCGCTTGCCATAGTCTTGTAAACTGCCTCCATAGCCTTCTCTACAGTTGGGAAGACTCCCATTGCAGTCTGTTTTCTTTTTGGTTTTGCTATGAGTTTTAGAGTTATTTCAGTAATAACTGCAAGAGTACCTTCGCTAGCTATCAAGATACCGGCAATGTTATAGCCAGCAACATCTTTGATAGTCTTTTTACCGGCACGTATAATATCGCCATTTGGTAAAACAGCCCGAATAGCCATAACATAATCTTTTGTAATGCCATACTTTGCAGCACGCATACCGCCGGCATTTTCACTAACATTTCCTCCTATTGTGGAGTACTCTTGACTTGCTGGATCTGGTGGATAGAAAAGACCTTTTGCTTCAACCGCCTTTTGAAGCTCCATATTGATGACTCCCGGCTGAACAACAGCAACCATATTGTCCATATCTATCTCTAAAATTTTGTTCATATGCTTTTCAAGTGCCAGAACTATTCCACCATTTGCCGGTAATGCTCCTCCTGTAAAGCCGCTTCCTGCACCTCTAGGTACAATGACTATGCCGTTTTCATTGCAGTATCGTAAAATTTTGCTTATATCCTCTTCATTTCGTGGAAATATGACTGCATCAGGCTCATACCTCTCTCTTGTTGCATCATAAGAGTAAGCTATCATATGAGCTTTATCGTGATAAAAATTCTCTTCACCTACTATAGCTTTAAGGTTTTTTATATGTTCTTGTTTTATCATCTTCTCTTCTCCAAGTTCTGATAATAGGCATCAAAATTACCAAGTTTGTAACTGCTCCAATCAAAAATTGGTTCAGGTATCTCTCCAATTCTATTGTAAAAAGGTTCAACTGTCTCTCCCTCAACATAGCTTATATCTGTATGATATATCTTTTTCCAACTGTTGCAATCAATGAAATCACTTCCATCTTTAAAGACAAACATCACCAAACCTATATTCATCTTTTTACAAACTTTGCGAAAATCTTTTACTTCAGGCAAAGGCTTTTTATCTTTTGAAAGCTCTACTGCAAATATATCTGGATGTACGATCATAAAATTAGAAAAGCTCTCTTTAACTTTTTGAAAGGTGGCTTGATTTGGAACAATTGGTAAAACTCTATTGTAAAGCTGTCCTAAAATAATACGATCACCTTTTTGCGGTTTTGTTTTTATATTTGGAAGGTTTTTATTTTGAATAGCTTCAAACTTTGAAAGCAGCAGAGTAGTTTGTGAGCCGTTTGATTTCTCAACCTCTGCAGTAGCAACTATAGCTTCATGTGTTTCATCATATTTATGGATGACAATACCACTCATCCCAGGCGTAAGGTTACCTTGTAAAATAGTTACTTTATTGTTTTCAACACTATCTAATGTAGCTGTTACAGGTTGAGGAAGATTGGCTGAAAATATCATTGATGTAGTAAAAATCAATCCTAAAATTGTACGTTTCATATGAAAATCTCCTTTTTGCTAGAACAAAGCCCCAGCAAAAATTCCTCTCACTAAAGCTTTGCCATATTGGGCAAGAATTTTTAAAAGCCTTGCTATAACTGTTTTGTTTTTAATACGAAAAAAGATTATACTCAATTTAGCCTGAAAGTAGTTTGCAAGCAGCATTCATATGCGGATAGTTTAAAATAAATACTCTCTTTTATTATATATTAACGCCTTATCGAGTACAATCCACCAAAAAAAATTGAGAGAAGTCTTGATAAGAGCAGTATGGTTAATCTTAATATTAGCAGTAATGTCTGTTGGTTCTGTGACTCAAAGAGCACCTTGGCCGCAAGGAGAGAGTTTTCTTCACTTCTTGGAGCATAACAACTTACCGCAGTCTATCTATTGGAATCTTGACAAAGAAGATAAAGAGCTGTGTGAAGAGATACGTGCCGGAGTTACATACTATGTAACGCGTGATGATAATTTAACTCACATAGAGCAGGTTCTGATACCTATAAATGAAGAGTTGCAGATACATATCAAAAGGGATGAAAAAGGTAACTACACTTTTGAAATGATTCCCATACTCTATGAAGAGGTGACAGAGAGTTTTGCAATTTCTATAAATTATTCGCCATATTCTGACATTAAAAAAGCAACTAATAATGGTTTACTTGCAAAAGCATTTGTTGATGCTTTTGCAAATAGTGTTGATTTTCGCTCAGGATTACAAAAGGGTGATAAAGTAAGTTTGGTATATACAGAAAAGTTAAGACTTGGTCGTCCGTTTGGAATGCCAGTTATTAAAGCGGCAATGGTGCAGACACGAAAAAAACCTCACTATATCTTTCGATATAATGGGAGATATTTTGATGACAAAGCTCGTGAAGTTGAAAGCTTTGTATTTAGAAAACCTGTAAACAATGTTCGTGTAACTTCACGTTTTACATTAAGAAGATGGCACCCTGTACTGCACAGATACAGAGCGCATCTTGGGGTAGATTTAGGTGGTCGTACAGGTACACCGGTTTATGCTGCTGCTGATGGAAGGGTTGTGTATGCTGGCAGACTTGGAGGGTATGGAAATGTTATTAAAATAAGACACAGAGATGGTTTTTTAACTCTCTATGCTCACTTGCATAAATTTAGAAGCGGCATTAGACGTGGCAAATATGTTAAAAAAGGGCAGGTTATAGGCTACATAGGCTCTACCGGTATGAGTACCGGACCACATCTGCATTTTGGACTTTACAAAAATGGTAGACCTATGAACCCGCTTGGAGTTATAAAGATTACAAAAAAGAGACTTTATGGTAAAACTCGCAAAGAGTTTATACGGTATGCTAAAAAGATGAAACAAGAGTTAGATAGAGTAGCTGAATCTTTACAACCTCCAAGAAGGTTAGATGATATTAGTGTTACAAAAATGTCTATTGAAGATTTACCTCAAAAGGTAGCAAATAAAAATGATTGAAAATATTCAAATAGAGCCTCTAAAAAGTGGTAAATTCATCAAGCCTGTCCATATAAAATATCGACATGATGGAAAAGATTTAAGCTGGGAAGCAGTTAAAGCTCATGATAGTGTAGCTGTCTTGCTCTATCATCGTGAATATGAGAGCTTTCTTCTGGTAAAGCAGTTTAGACCTCCAGTCTATTTGAATAACAGCGACGGTTACACTTATGAGCTGTGTGCTGGAATAGTTGATAAACCTCTCTCTTTAAAAGAGATAGCCAAAGAGGAGATTTTAGAAGAGTGTGGGTATGATGTTTCTTTAGATTCTATTGAAAAGATTACCACATTTTATACATCTGTAGGATTTGCTGGTTCAAAGCAGACTCTATATTTTACTGAGGTAGATGAGTCAATGCATACAGAAGATGGCGGTGGTATAGGTGTGGAAAAAATAGAAGTAGTTAAACTGCCACTAAAAGAAGCAAAAGATTTTATATACAATGAATCATATGCAAAAACCCCAGGTTTGATGTTTGCTTTTATGTGGTTTTTTTCAAAAAATAAAATATGAATAATCTGATTATATTTAAAACTTGTAAATGCAATCTTTTATATAAAGAATTATTCATTTTATTCTATAGTATAATGTCGCTTAGGTTGACAAAAAAATCATAAAATTGATACAATAGCAACAAATATCTGACACACAAGTGCCTTAAAGCACTTCTGCATACATTACTGCCAGAATTCTACAAACTACTATAAGTTCAAAAAAGAAGGAATCATGAGCGAACACTCGAATCGTAACTACGGAAACAACAAAAATAGAACTCACATACCTGTAGAAGGGTATAAAATAGAAGACCTCCGTCAAAAGAGCATTGAAGATTTAATAACTATTGCTAGAGAGCTTGGTGTTGAACATCCAAATGAGTTGAAACGTCAAGATCTTATGTTTGAGATTTTAAAATCTCAGGTAAGCAAGGGAGGCTACATTCTTTTTACCGGAATTCTTGAGATTACAAATGAAGGGTATGGCTTCTTACGTGCTATGGATGCCAACTTTTCAAACTCAAGCAATGATGCATATGTTTCAAGTACGCAGATTAGAAAGTTTGCACTAAGAAATGGCGATGTTGTAACAGGACAGGTGCGCCCTCCAAAAGAGCAGGAAAGGTACTACGCCCTTTTAAAAATAGAAGCTGTTAACTATATGCCTGTAAATGAGAGCAAAAACCGCCCTCTGTTTGACAACCTTACACCTCTTTACCCTCAAGAGAAGATCAAGCTTGAATATGATCCTATTAAGCTTACAGGACGTGTTTTAGATCTCTTTACTCCAATAGGAAAAGGGCAACGTGGACTTATTGTTGCCCCTCCAAGAAGTGGTAAAACAGAGTTAATGAAAGAGCTTGCACACGGCATAACTCACAACCATCCTGAAGTTGAGCTAATCGTACTTTTGGTTGATGAGCGTCCTGAAGAGGTTACAGATATGGAGAGGTGTGTAAATGGTGAAGTTTACAGCTCTACATTTGACCTACCTGCACAAAACCACGTAAGGGTAGCTGAACTTGTTATAGAAAAAGCTAAGCGACGTGTGGAGCTTGGTAGAGATGTTGTTATTTTGCTTGACTCCATTACAAGATTAGCTCGTGCATATAACACTGTAACACCTTCAAGCGGAAAGGTTCTTTCAGGTGGTGTTGATGCCAATGCTCTACATAAACCAAAGAGATTTTTTGGTGCTGCAAGAAACATTGAAAACGGCGGAAGCTTGACTATCATAGCAACGGCACTTGTCGATACAGGAAGCCGAATGGATGAAGTAATTTTTGAAGAGTTTAAAGGTACTGGTAACAGTGAAATAGTTCTAAGTAGAAATATAGCTGATCGCCGAATTTATCCTGCAATTGACATCATAAAATCTGGTACAAGAAAAGAGGAACTTCTTACAGATCCAAATACACTGCCAAAAATTTGGGCATTAAGAAACGCAATGCATCAAATGGATGAAGTAGAAGCTCTTAAATTCCTATATTCCAAAATGCTCAAGACAAAGAATAATGAAGAGTTTTTGAGCATTATGAATGAGGGAGCATAATATTTCAAAAACTCCAAAAAGAGTTGGAGTTTTTGATAGTGGTGCTGGTGGCCTTACTGTTGTAAAATCGCTTCTTGAACATAAGCTTTTTGATGAGATTATTTACTATGGCGATACGGCTCGTGTACCGTATGGACCTAAAGATCCTGCTACTATTACCCGTTATGCATTAGAAGCACTGGAGTTTTTCAAAAACTTTGATATTGATCTTATGATCACTGCATGCAATAGTGTCAGTGCTCATGCATTGCCAGAACTAAGAGCTAAGGCTGAGTTTGATGTTTATGGGGTCATAGAGCCTGGGGTTTTGGCTTTGAAAAATGCTGATCTCCCACTCTCTAGCCATATTTTGATACTTGGTACAAAGGCAACTGTAGGGAGCGGATTGTATCAGCGTGGTATATATGAACTTGGTTTTAAGCATATAGAAGCAGTTGCTACATCTCTTTTTGTGCCTATTGTTGAGGAGGGAATCTTTGGTGGTGAAGTACTTCAGAGTGCTTTGAAGCACTACTTAGGGAGTGTTAAGCAACCTGATGCGATTATACTTGGATGTACTCACTTTCCATTGATTGCTGAGTCTATTTGTAACTTTTTCCCAAACAGACCTTTACTTATTCATTCAGGAGAAGCTATAGCTGAATACCTTGAAAATAATGGGTGTTCAGGATATGGAAAGAGAGATAGTCAATTAAAAATTTTTGCTTCGGAAAATCCTGAAGGACTTAAATTGATTGCAAAAAAATGGCTGTTTGGGTAGATTATGGAAAGTGGAAGATGATTATGGGAGGAGTTTTATGAGAGTTGCATTAGTTCAAGAAAAGTGGAGTGGTAATAAGGAAGTTGCTCTTAAGAAAAGCTCTGATGCTGTAAAAGAAGCTGCTGCTAACGGAGCAGAGCTTGTTGTTTTGCAGGAACTTCATCAAGGTCCTTATTTTTGTCAACATGAAGATGTTGAATTGTTTAATTTGGCTGAATCTTTTGAGGAAGATGTAAAGTTTTGGAGCAGTGTTGCAAAGCAAAATAGTGTAGTTCTTGTTACATCTCTTTTTGAAAAGCGTGCAGCAGGGCTTTACCACAATACTGCTGTTGTATTTGAAAAGGATGGAACTATTGCTGGAAAGTACAGAAAAATGCACATACCTGATGATCCGGGTTTTTATGAAAAGTTTTACTTTACACCTGGTGATCTTGGTTTTGAACCTATCCAAACATCTGTATGCAGATTGGGGGTTTTGGTATGCTGGGATCAGTGGTACCCTGAAGCAGCACGCTTAATGGCTTTAAAAGGTGCAGAAGTTTTAATTTATCCTACTGCAATTGGGTGGTTTGATGGTGATACAGAAGATGAGAAGAAGCGTCAAAGAGATGCTTGGATAACAGTACAAAGAGGACATGCTGTTGCAAACGGTCTTCCTTTAATCAGTGTAAATCGTGTAGGATTTGAAGCAGATCCAAGTGGACAACTTGATGGAATAAGATTTTGGGGAAGCAGTTTTGTATGCGGACCACAGGGTGAGATTTTGGCAGAGGCTGCAACAGATGAAGAGACAATTCTTTATGCAGATATTGACCTTAAACGGTGTGAAACTGTCCGAAGATGGTGGCCATTTTTAAGAGACAGGCGCATAGATGCTTATGATGGTCTTTTAAAGCGTTATATTGATTAAGAGTTTAGTTTGTTAGCCCTTTCCTTAGTATCGGAATTGGCTATGTTGAAGAGAAACAAGTAGTAAATACAACAGCTCAAGAGAGAATAAAGTTAAGTAGATCTCAGGTTGTTACTTAGCCAACAAAGACAATCAAACTTAAGAAAATAACATAGTAAAACTTTGGCAACTTTAATTATTTAATAGCCCATTCCAACCCTAATATTCATTTAATAAGTCCATACTTGATTCTTGTCATACAAATAAGTGTTAAAGCTTCTGTAAGATCATATGTTGTTTCAACAATTTTTCTACCAATATTTTCAACTTTATTCAAATGTAAAATATTGAT
>NZ_FOXB01000045.1 GCF_900115615.1 Hydrogenimonas thermophila
TGATGTTTTTTTACTAACTGGGGTTCAAAGGTTCCATTTCTATCTCTTGGAACTTCTAACTCAAACTCTCCTACGGAGCTTTTCATCTTTTTTGAAGATTTACCGTTTTTACGATTTTTTATCTCTTTGGATAAGTGTGATTCAAGCTCTGCTTCTAAAGCAGCTTCTGTAAGTTGTTTTATAAGTGGAGCAAGCACTCCATCTTTTCCATCTATTTTTGCACCTCTTTTTATCTGCTCAAGTGCTTCATTTAAATCAAATGTCTCTTTCATGTGTCTTTCCTTTAGAATATGTTATTCTATCGGATTGACACAAAATTTCTAACACTCCCTATGACAAGAATCAAGTATGGACTTATTAAATGAATATTAGGGTTGGAATGGGCTAGCAGATTACATCTACCGCTATTACTTTTTTCATCAGATACATACTTTAAAATATCTTCATCATTTACACCCTTTTCAAGTAGATGGTTATAAATTGCATCATAGTCACAACCTTTATAGACCCACTTAAACCTTCTTCTAAGTGCCAAATCAAAGCTATCTATACTTTTATCTATGTCATTCATTGTTGCCAAAAAATAGATATTTTCAGGTACACCAAAATATAATTCATCATCTATTTTTAAGACTGCATTTTTCTCTTCCCATAAGTTTGAGTTTTGAGTTTTTATATAGATACCTTGAATGTTGCCATCTTCATCAAATCTCAATCTTTTATCATCTTCTAAACATAGAAGCAGTTCTCCAAAAACTCTTGAGAGTTCAGCTCTATTTATCTCATCAGCTATAAAATAAAATTTCTTTGGTTCTCTTTTTTCATTTTTAGCACATATCAACTCTTTATATGCTTCTTGACACATTTTTTTAAACTCACCATCGATAAGTTCTAAATTTATATTATTGCCATCAGATTTAACAGGTTTAATTCCGTCTATAAAATCTTCATAGCTGTAGCTTGGATGAAATTGCACAATCTTAAAATATTTTGTTTCTGACTCATTGTTGTCAACTTGACTTTTAACTTTTCTCTTTACAAGATTTACTATATCGTGAGTTTTACCAGTTCCTGGAGCTCCATAGTAAATAACATTTTTTGCAGGAAGTATTGTTGGCTCCCATAGTTCCTTAATTTCATCTCTGTAAAAGAGGTATGGCTCTTCCTTAATATCTGATTGATATTTTTTTCTAATACAATGCAATTTCCAATCAATCTCTGGCTTAAATTCTTTAATTTCATTGTCACAATGATCAAATAGATTTTTTACAATTTTTTCTTTGTGTTCATTACTTAGTATAGGTTCATATTTATTTGGATCAAAGAAAAATAACAAAGCATTGAAAATAGAAGCTGTTTTTGTTTCTTCTTTTGATTTTTCTATTTCTTTAAAAGTACTATTTTTATCTAACACCCCTTTAGTAGTAATAGATACTTTATCTGTTAGATCAATCAATAGTTCTATTTCTGATTTTTGATTTTCTAATGTGTCATTTTTAAGATATTCTTCTAAAAACTTTATAATAAAAGCCAATTCAAACGGTTTGTTTGTATTGTAGTAAGTTCCTGTTTTTGCTATACCTACAATTTTTTTATTGAAAAATGGATTTTTTTCCAAAGATAAGCTCTTTAGCTCTTCATCTAAATTCAAAATCTCTTTCACGCTTGATATGGTTGTATCTATCTTAGCATTTGAAGGTACCAGTCTCCACAACCATACACAATGAGCTAAAATTTCAATGGCATCTAGTTTGATTTTTGATTTATTTTTTTCTTCACCTATAAGTTGCATTCTAATTTTATCTATAAAACTTGCATTACCAGCAAAACCGTTATTGATAAAATTATCAACCAGATATTGAACGCTCTCTGTTGTTAAGATCTCTTCATTGCTATCTAATCTAAAGATAGATTTTCTTTCAACTAAAAATCTTTGTTTAAAGTACTCAAAAGCATCATAACTGTTTTCTATTCTATTTATAAACATTCTATTTTCACTCATAGTAATCTCCAGTATTGAATTTATTTTATATCGCACCCACAAAATTCACACTTAATAACATTCATTTTTTCAAAATAGACATATTCTGTCTCACAATTACTACAAACATATACAAACCTTGTTTCATTGGCAACCTCTCTTAACTTCTCCAAAACTTTCACCATTGCCAAAGTGTCAAGTTCGCAATATCTAAGTAGAGCCTCTCTTAGACGTGCTTTCTCTTTTTCATCCTCTATTTCAGAGAGTTGTGCAAAAGTGCGCATTGCGTCGCCGCCGTTTTGTACGCTCTCTAACTTCTTATAAGCTTCAGCCATTTCAGGAACTAATGCAGGTAGGACATATTTAATGGAGTAGCTTCCTCTCATTTTTGGCGTGTAGTAGTGTCTCTTTTGAAATGGTGTCATCAAGTCTTGAATGTTGTCGTAAATGCAGAGAAGATGATCTCTAAACTCATCAAACTCTTCAGCCAATCTCTTTATGACACCCTTTTCAAAGCCCATATTGTAGGCTAATACTGTTACATCTGTCGGAATATCATTGACTAAATGTTTTGCAAGTTCATATCGTGGATCGGCTCCATCTTCTGCAAGAAACTCTTTATGCTCTAACTTGCCATCTTTTTGCTCTATGTGCAGTGAGTATTGAAAAGGGATCTGCATAAATGGGCTAATGCCTTTATATTCAGGGATCGCCTGTTGGAATGTCTCAAAATCGAGATGATAGAGTGGGTAATAGAGTGACTCTATAAACTCTCTGATCGCCTCTTTGTCTATGATCTCCTCTTTTGTAAGTTCAGATCTTATTTGAATTTGCTGTGCTGGTGAAAAGGTTGATATATCTGGTATATCTTCAAAATTCACTACTCCTTGTCTGTAAAGCTCAAACTTTTTATCGCTCTTTAGTCTTGATATATTAAAAATGCTATATTCTGGTATGTGCCTCCAGCAATACTCCACTGCATCGCACTCATAAGGATTGCTGCAATGTTTGCCTATATCTATTTGTGGTTCATTATTTTTATCGCTTAAAACTCTTCTAAATCCTTTCAGATTTTTGGGTATCTCATCTTGCAACTCTTTTACTTCATCTGTTACATCTGCTATGGTAAAGAGTTTATCTATCTCAAGTTCATCGCCTCTTACATATCTGTTGTTTAGATGGACAATGCTTACTTTTTTTACATTAAAACCGATTCCATTTAAGACATAGTATTGAATGGAAGTATCGTGCAGATATACATCTTTAACCTCTGTTGAACTCTTTACTTCATAGATCTCTACGCTTTTATCTTTGTTAATGTGGAGTATGTCAATGGCTACAAAGATATTGTCGTAACTAAAAGATGCTTCGTAAATGTTTGTAATGTTAGAGTCTATAAGTTTTTTTGTCTTCTCTATCATCCCTTCATAGTCGGAACTGTCAAACGGCACTTTTACGCCACCTGGAAAGAGTTCACACGCCAACTCTCCAACTCTGTTACCTGTTTCAAAGATCGCCTGCGTGCTTTCATCTGGCGGTGTTAAGAGATCTTTGCGGTACTTTTTGAGCCATAGTGATTTTTCACATTGTAAGCCTCTTGTATAGAGCGATTTTGAGAGATTCATATGCTATGCCTTTTGTGAGTTTTGTAAATTATATATTATATGGGTGACAACATTTTGTCGCAGTTGTTAAAAATTTATCATTCAAGTATAGCTTTTAACCCCTCTAAACCGCCTAACTTAAGACCAATGCTATTTTCATTCTCTACTTCGCTCTCTCTTGGGTTAATGCGAATGAGTGTGGCTTTTAGATAGTTTTTTGACATAGCGTTACCAAAACTTCTAATTGTAGCTATTGCTGTTCCTGCACCGATCTCAATGATTACAACTTTTTGTGAATTTTTTAATATTTGATCAAACCAGTGATCAAAACGTGCTTGTTGAGCATCTGTTCTTCTACTATTCCAGTACCAATCGCCAAACATCAAAATATTTGGTCTTACCACAGCTCCACAGTCTGGGCAGGTTGGAATGTCAAGAGCTTCAAATAGATCCATATCTACTCTAATTTCCAAATCATCAGCCGACCATATGCGATCTTGGCAATTTTTGCTACATTGCAAAAAGTGTATAGAGCCGTGAACCTCCACAATTTTATCTTCACTAAATCCAGCCTTTTGAAACTGACCATCTACATTTGAAGTATAGATAAAATAGTTTTCATCTTTCTCATTTACCAAATCCAAAAGCATTTTAAATCCGTCATGTGGAGTAGTATCTCTGTATAGGTGCAATCTATGACCATAAAATGCCCAAGCAAGTTTAGGGTCTGTTTTAAACCAGTGTGGTGATGCCATCTCAGAAAAACTCAATCCAAGCTTCTTAATAGGCGGATATGCTCTCCAAAATCCTTCATTACCTCTAAAATCTGGTAAACCACTATCCACTCCCATTCCAGCTCCAGCGGTTATTAAAACTGCATCTGCCTCTTTTACGATCTCTCTTGCTCTTTTGATTTTTTCTAACATAAATATTCCTATGCATTAGGCTAAAAAAGCTAGTGGTATCGCGTACATATTATGATCTACTTTTAACACTTGATCGCCATTATATAAAACAATCCCCTTGTCAAACTCATTTGGAATCTCTTTTGAAAGATGATAGATATGTTTAAAATCACTTTTAGATACTGTTTTAGAGTTTTTGATCTCTATGGCAATAACTTTAGAAGAGAGCTCTAAGATAAAATCGATCTCTTTTTTATCGCTTGTTCTATAGTAGTAGAGTTGAGAGTTAGTAGATGCGTAAGTTTGTGCTTTTATGAGTTCATTATAGACAAATGTTTCAACTATACTACCTTTAAAATGTGAAGCTTCAAATTCATCAGGTGTGGTTATTTGTAAAAGATAGGAGAGTATTCCGGTATCTGTTGCATAAATTTTTGGAGATTTTATTACTCTTTTTAGCTCATTTTTAAAAAATGGTTTGAGTTTTTGGACTTGGTAAGTGTGTTCTAAAACATTGAAGTAGCTGTCAAATGTTTTATTGTCAAGTCCTGTCTCTTTCTGGAGTTCATTTTTATTAAATATATTTGCACTTCTTAGCATTGTTAAACGATACAGGCTCATAAATTTGTCTATATTGCGAATATTAGCCAACTCTCTTGCATCGGACTCAATGTATGTTCTTATGTAAGAGCTAAACCAAAGATATTTTACTTTTAGGTTATCGATTTTTAGTATTTCTGGGTAACCACCATTTATGATTTCTTCAATCAGTTTTGAATTATCATACTTTTTTAAAATATATCTGTTTAAATCGCCACTGATGAGATCGATGATATTTTCATCTTTTCTATTTTTCTCTTTTAGGCTCAATGGGTAAAGTTCAACTATTCCAATTCTACCGGCAAGTGAATCAGATATATCTTTAAACCCTTGCAGTGAGGCTGAACCGGTCAATACAAACTCTCCATTTACTCTCTTTTTATCTACAAACTCTTTAATTGTAATTAAAAGATCAGGCAATCTTTGAATTTCATCAATGACTACAGGTTTATCAATACTCTCTATAAATCCTTTTGGATCATTTTTTGCCATTTCATATATATTAATATCATCAAGAGTGATGTAGTTTTCAATGTTTAAATGAAGAGCAAGTGTAGATTTTCCAACTTGCCTTGCTCCGCTTATAAGCAATACCGGAAAATATTTTAAATAATCTTCCAAATCTTTCGTTATTGCTCTATCAATATATTTCATACAGGATCCTTAAAATTTTAGGATTATAATACTAAAATTTTTATATTTATATGCTTAATATTTTTAAATCATTCTTTAATAAGACGTCACTCAAGTATAGCTTTTAACCCCTCTAAACCGCCTAACTCAAGACCTATACTGTTTTCATTTTCTACTTCGCTCTCTCTTGGATTGATGCGGATCAGATATGCTTGTTTATATGTTGAAGATAGCGAGTTACCTAAATTTCTAATTGTTGGAATGGCTGTTCCTGCACCAATTTCGATGATTGCAATTTTTTGTAAACTTTTTTTTGTACCTTTTAGCCATTTTCTATATAAACTATTTTGCACATCTGTTCTTCTACTATTCCAGTACCAATCGCCAAACATTAAAATATTTGGTCTTGCTACAGCTCCACAGTTGGGGCATGTTGGAATGTCAAGAGCTTCAAATCGATCCATATCTACTCTAATTTCTAAATCATCAGCCGACCATATGCGATTTTTACAATTTTTGCTACATTGCAAAAAGTGTATAGATCCGTGAACCTCTACAATTTTTTCTTCACTAAAACCAGCCTTTTGAAACTGCCCATCTACATTTGAAGTATAGATAAAATAGTTTTCGTTTTTCTCTTGAACTAGATCTAAAAGCATCTTAAAGCCGTCGTGTGGGGTTGTGTCTCTGTACAGGTGCAATCTATGACCATAAAATGCCCAAGCAAGTTTTGGATCGGTTTTAAACCAGTGTGGTGATGCCATCTCAGAAAAACTTAATCCAAGTTTCTTAATAGGCGGATATGCCCTCCAAAACCCTTCATTGCCTCTAAAATCTGGTAAACCGCTATCCACACCCATTCCAGCTCCAGCGGTTATTAAAACTGCATCTGCCTCTTTTATGATCTCTCTTGCTCTTTTGATTTTTTCTAACATTTGAATACCTTTTTTTAAGAATAATTGTATAGACTCTTTTCTAACAAAATTATATAATGTTCTATGTTTAAATTATGTCTGGTTTGAGTGGTATATTAAGAGTAATTAAGTAATATATTATTATGTAAATACTATTATTCGTATAAAGGAGATAGTATGATAGTAGCAGTAAATGAAATAGCTAAACATCCTAAGATTATCAGTGATGCAGATGAAATAATATATATTCAAGATAAACGAAAAAAAGAACTAAAAAGTATAGTTATCCCTGCAAGTTATGAACCATACTTACATGATGCATTAAAAGAAATAGAGTACCAAATGTGGCTCAAGCGTAATAAAGGATTACTTAACAGTAAACACCCAGAGATTCTTGAAGATGTTATAGATGATCTTGGAGATAAAATATGATTGAACAAGGTGAAGTCTATCTTGTTGACTTTGCAAAAAAATATAATAGCGAGTTTGGAAAAGTAAGACCTGCTGTTGTTTTACAGAATAATTTTCTTAATAGGGCTCTTGAAGATACACAATACCAATCTGTTCTTGTAGTTCCTCTCTCAACACAAGATATTCAAACAGAGTATAAAATTGAAATTGGTCCAAGAGATAATCTTAAAGAGAAAAGCTTTATAGTTGCAAATTGGCTCTGCACACTTGATTTTCAGAGGATACAGTTAGAAAAAGGCGTTATCACTAAACTTTCATCTGATGAGCTACAGCAATTAAAATCAAAAGTTTGCGATTTAATATAGGATGCATAGATGCTTAAAAATAGTAGATATTTAAATTGTGTCTGGTTAGAAAGGGTATTATGTCAAAAGCAAAAGATTATGAATCGACTCTAAAAAGGCTAAATATCATCATCTCAAGGCTTTACCTAGGTGAAGCTCTATCTGTTACCGAACTTGCAAAAGAGTTTGATGTAAGTACAAGAACTGTTCAAAGATATTTTAACGACTATCTTCTTCCGTCAGGTTTTGCTCTGAAGAAATCCGGTAAAAGATGGATTTTAGAAAATCCAGTCGATTTAAGCCTTGATCAAAGAAGCGAAGTTGCATTTGATGCTATTGAAAATTTTGCAAAGAGTGCGGGTATATTAGATAAAGTAAAACCGTATCTAAACAGGCTTAAACTCTCTTCTATTCACAATCCATTCTATGCAAAATTGGATATGGAAAAGATTAGTGAAAAGCTTGATGAGATAGCAGTTATAGAGAGTGGCATTAAAAACAAAAATGTGTTAAAAATCGAATACAAAATAGAGAATAAGAGATATGAATTTAGTGTACAGCCTCTAAAAATAGCAAATTTTGAAGGTTACTGGTATCTTCTTGGTATAGATTGCAAAGATGACTACTTTAAAAAGTTTCATCTAAAAAGCATTACAAAAATTGAACTTACAGAAAAAATATTTGAGATTAGCGAAGATTTTCAAAATAGGATCGAAAATGCCATAAATGTCTGGTTCGACCCTTACAGTGAGCCATTTGATGTAACACTTTTTGCTGACAGTATTGCTGCAAAATACCTTAGACGAATTCCAATCTCTAAAACACAAGTCATAGAGGGAGTCGATTGTGACGGCAGTGTACAAATAAGCATAAAAGTTACCGATAAAATGGAGATCAAAAATATCATCAAATATTGGATACCTCACATAAGAGTTTTAGAGCCAAAGTGGTTAGATGATGAGATCAAAGCAGAAGTTAGGGAGTTTTTGGAGTAAGGCTATTCCCACCAACTACATATGTCATCTTCTATCTTTGCCATTGCATCTTCTATGCTTTCATAGTAGATTTTATCGAACAGATGCTCTGGTAGATGCTCTGAAGGCTCTTTATTGCAAAGGATCTTTTTGGCAGGGGTATTTCCGATTAAGTAGGCTATAGGTACTACATTTCCCATTGTACCTATTACAACCAATATGGTATTGGGATTTGACAAATGATCAAAATATTTCATCATTTCTCTATATAAAGGGGCTGATTCATTAAAAAATACTATCTTTGGTTTTACACCCTTTAAACTGTTGCATTTTGGGCATCTATCTTTGCTAATATCAAATTCATTGTATCCTATATCCCAAACATTACCACAAGCAAAGCACTGCATCTTTGTAAGCTCACCGTGAACATGTAAGATTTCATCATTTTGAAATCCAGCCTGTTCAAATAGATCATCTACATTTTGGGTAATGTTTACTACATTCTCTTTGCCATACTTTTCAAAAACTCTTCTTACTCCAAAATGCCCCTCGTTTGGTTTGACATCTTTTAATTGGACTCTTCTTGCATTATAGAATTTATGAACAAGTTCAAAAATTTTTTTCCAAGTGTTGAAGTTGCACACATCTTCGATCTTATGATTTTCCCAAAGCCCGTCTGCATCTCTAAAGGTTTTAATGCCGCTTGGCGCGCTAATTCCTGCACCGCTAAAGAAGATGATCTTTTTTTGCATATCTTTTTCCTTTACTCATTAGACTCACAATATAAAAGCTCAAAGCTCTTAAATAGAAATAATACTCTTATTTGGTTCTAATCTTTGAACTCTCTTTATACTTGTTAATCTACTCTGTTGACATTGTAGTAAAAATCTAACATATTATAAAAAAGGCTCTTATCAAATCGTCTAAGGCAGATGAGATTTTGTTGATATTATTTTATTTTAAACAGTATCTTTAAAAAGATCAAACTTAAATAATATTGTATTTTTAATTTGCTTAATATTTTTATCTTTAGACTCTATGAAACCGCTAACAACTCCATCTGAATCTAAAAGATATAGTGCATTATCTTTTTTAAACAGTTTGTTGCAAGTTGAGATAATGTTTTCGTAAACTTCGTTTATGTAGAGTTCCTCTTGTGTTTTAAAATATTTGAAGTTTTTATCGACTCTGTCGGCATCAAAGTATCCCTTTTGAGGCAAAAAACTTTCACAGCCTATATATTCAATAGATATAAAATCATCATAGAGCTTGTTGTTTTCTTTGTGTTGTATCCACAAACCAGCCTCTGGCAACTCAAACCATAAAACAAGCAAAATCTTCTTTGTTATGCCTTCAAAATAGTAGAGATTACTCTTTAACTTTACAGGTTTATGATCAAATCTCTCTATATTGTTATCAAGCCATTCTCTAAAGATCACTTCAGATTTAAAAAAAGTTTTAGTGCATACTCTTTTTTTATGTTTTGTTATCTTTTTCTTTCTTTTGTATATGATGATTTTGTTTTTTAGTGGGACTTTGTATTTGTATGGCATTGGTGTTCAGTCTGTCTTTATAATAGAATTTTTTAAAATTCCTATCATCTCTTCTTGATGATCTTTACAATTTTCTGGAGTCCATTTATCATATTTACTATATACAAGTAGCATTTTTAAGCTTTCAATTGTTCCTTTTGATAATTGTTTTTCAATATCTTTTTTCTTTGTATCAAAACATTGATTTGTTAAGGTTGAGTTCATATGATTACTAATGAGTGCAAGATTTCCAAAATTATCTATATTAAATTCATCATTATTCCAATCTTTACAATTTTGTTCTGGATTTTGCGGTTGAATATGTTCAATTGAATTTAATCTTTTTAATCTAAAATTATCAATTTTTACATTTTCTAAAATTTTAATACTATTATTTTCCTTTTTCCAATATTTTTTATAATCTTTCCATAGTAGATAATCAAGTTTATAAAACCAATAGTGTTGAGTTGATGTTCCTTTATTTAATTTTTTTTCTAAATTAGTTAAATTAAAATCAGTTATTGTTTCAGTTAAATCAATTAATTTTTTGTTAATAAATTCAATAATACTAATATTACTACTTAATCTAATTTTTGCTAAATCTTTATCAAAATCTTCTAAAAAACTTTCAAATTTAGTATAAAAATCATCTTTTCCAATATATTCAATATTTTTATTAAGCCAAGCCAAAACTATACTTATCCAATCTTGTGCAAAATATTGAGGTGAAGTAAAATTAAATAAAAGTTGAAGCATTAAAATATTTTTTTTATTATTAGCATATTTTATACTATATAAATTTTTATCTTCAAATAGTAATGGATCATCTTTTTCATTTCTTTTAAATATAAAATAGTCATACAATAATCTCATTTTAAGTAAAAATTTTAAAAATTCTTTTGCTTCTTCTTTATCTTTTGCTTCTTCTGTATCAAAAATAAGCTTATTATCTTCTATATAATAATCAAGTAAATATCTATCATTAACTTTATAATTTGTAATGTCTCTGTTGTTTTTTGCTTGATATATTTTTAATACTTGAATTAAAAATATAGGAAATTTAACAATTGAGCCATACTCTTTTCTAACATAAGACTCTTCTTTGTAGTTATTGTCTCTTTCAATCTCATTATTAAGTATATTTAAAATACAAATTTTACTTTCATTAAAATCATCTTTATTTTTAAATAAATCAGGAATTTTATTTTCTTTTATAAAATTTCTAAAATCATTTCTTATTTTTTCTATTTTTTTTTCATCTTTTAAATCATTATAATAGATATAATCTTCTACATATACATTCATATTACTACAATAATCCCAAATTTTAGCCCAATTTATTTCATTATCATTTTTTAAAACTTCTAAAAATTTTGCTTTTAAAATCTGATGTTTTTCAAGTTGCTTACCACGATTATTCATAACCTCGAAATATTTAACTATATCAATTCCTTCTGGTAAAATTGTTAAAACTATTTTGCACAACTTGAGTAAATTTTCTAATTCAGACATGTTATCACTAAGTTGTTCTTTTTGAAGTTTTAAAATAGCGTCTATATTGTTTCTAAATTTAATATCGGCTTTTAGTTTTTTACTTTCGTTTTCAAAATCTTTTAAAAACTCATCATCTTCAGGTCGTATTTCATAATGAAGTTCAAAAATATTTTGTTTTATAATTTTAGCTATTAGATAAAGCGTAGTTAATCTTTGTTGTCCATCTATAACATCAAAAAATCCACTCTCTTTTTCTTCAACTACAATATTACCTATAAAGTATTTTTTATTATAATTCCTATTGTAAAATGTTAATAGATCATTTAAGAGAGTAGTGACTTCATCTTGAGTCCAAGCATATTTTCTTTGATATAGAGGAATTCTGAACTTAAAATTTTCCTTTATTAAGTTATCAAAACTATACTCTTTTATGATTTCACTTATACCTTCATTCTTCAGATTTGACATATTTTTCTCCTAAAATCTTTTTTAATTCACTTTCAAATTTTTTAAATGGTTCATAAAACTCCTTTTTTGTTCCAGATATCTCGTTAATATTGATTTCACCAATATGATAATCAATATATTTATCAATTTCTTTTATAACAGTTTGTGATGAGAACTTTAAAAATATAAGTTTGAAAACATCAAGTTTCTCTTCTTCTGACCATTCAAATTTGACAATACCATTTTTTCTAATAGAGTAATTACTTACTCTTCTTGATAAAAGTAAAATAAACATTCTAATAGCAAAAGGAACTAAGTTATCAAAACCGAATTTATCAACAAATAAAATAATGGCACTTTGATATATTTTTTTCAAAAATATGTTGCCACTTCCACTAACGTCATCAAGAATTGTAAATATATCTTGGTTTTTTAATTTTTCAATAAGATAAAAATATTTTAATACAAACCAAAAAAATCTCTCACCACCTTCAATTGATTGAATTACTTCAAAAGGTAAAAATTCTATTCCATCGTCAATTATAAATAATCCTTTTAAATTACAGCTTTTGGAAATTAAAGATAGCTCATTTTTTTCTATATCAAAGTCAAATTTTTTAAAAATTGGCGGTTGATTATAGTTATTTAACTCTTGCTCATCATTTTCTGCTATAAACTCTTTAAAAACATCAAGATATACTAAATCATCACCTATTAATTCTTGTCTTATAGCTTTTCTTATTAACATTAAATTTTCTAATACAAAATCAACATTATCTTTTGGTTTATCATCACTGTTTTTAGTTATATCTTCCCATCTTTTAGCAACCAATTTTTTCTTATTATGTTGCTTTATAAATCTTACATGATGTACTTTTAATAAATCTTTTCTTGCTAATGGTTTACCTCTTGTATTTTGTGAATCAAATAGTATAAAAGCTTCATCTAAATCTTGAGTTATAATATAAGTAACAATTGTTTTTTCTAATATAAATTTAGCAATATCCTTTTGTTTTTCTTCTGGAAAGTTTTTGAGCTTATTTTGTATAATTTTATGATTGTTTTGTATTGATTTTGTTGAAAGTTGGCTTATTTGAGAATTTGCTAAAAAAGTGCAATATGAGTTATTTGCTTGCTTTTCTTTTGTCTCTTCTTTACCGTTACATTGATTTAAAATATGAAGCAATAGAGCCAAAGTAATTGTTCGCTGCTGTCCATCTACAATATTTAATTTTTGTTGGCTATTTTTAGTTGTTTTATGGAAAATCATATTGCCAATAAGATATTTATCTTTTTTATTATTAAATGCTTCAATCAAGTCATCAATCAAATTTTCAACTTGTTCATTATCCCAACTATATGGTCGTTGATAGTCAGGAATATCTATATTTTTTTCAAACAACTCTTGAATAGTATAATGACCGAGCATATTATTATGGTCTGTTTGACTCATACACTAACCTTCAATAAAGCTTATTTTAAAATAATAACATAGTAATAATTATATTTTTATAAACTCATTTCTAACAAAATTACACATAAAACATCTTTACTAAGCTCTTTTGAGATTTTAAATGAATGATTTATTCTTTTGCTTTTGCCGTTCCAAAAGGTTATATCAAGATCTGATTCTTGCCAGATCTGCTTGTTCCTTTTATATGATTTGAGAGTTAAAACAATGATAGCCTATCGTAATAACATTTTAATTTTAAAAAGATATAAAATAATTATAATTAACTATAATAAATGATAATTCTGTTAAATTTTTGTAGCACTCTTTAATCATATACTTACCAAATCTTTATAACCAGACACAACCCAGCTATCTAAAACTATATAATTTTACAAGCAGATAAAAAGGAGTCAAAGAGATGAAGATAGCAGTAGTTGGTAGTAGAAATTTTGATGATTTCAAGCTTTTTAAAAAAGTGATGGATGAGTTTTTGGCTAAATATGATGAAGTTGAGTTAATAAGTGGTGGATCAAGTGGAGCGGATCAGTTAGCTTTTGAGTATGCGAAAGAGAATTTTTTGCCTATCAAGATATATTTTGCAAATTGGAAACGATATAAAAAATTAGCAGGATATAAAAGAAACAAACAGATCTGGCAAGAAGCAGATCTTGGCATAGCCTTTTGGGATGGAAAAAGCAAGGGTACAGCTCACTCATTTAAGCTTTCAAAAGAGTTTGAAAAAGAGATTTTCGTATATAATTTTGTAGAAGAAAAATTTATAGAAGTTTGATATGAGCTCAAATTAAGAGTGCCTTTTAATACGACTTGCAAAAAAGTGAGGAAGAAACTTTATGTTGCATCCATCAACTGTAAGCAAGCCGTATTGATCAAAATTGAAAAGATATCCATTTTCAGGATGATAGCGATCTATAAAACTATGATAAGAGCGGGAGATTTTCATTGTTGATAGTTTTGATTTTACTTCAACTGGTATCTCATCATCAATGATAAAATCGACTTCAGCACCACTTTTTGTTCTGTAATATTTTACATCCCAATCTATCAACTCTCTAAAAATAAAGTTCTCAAGCAATGCACCCTTATCGACACGCTCATCTAGTGGTGCAAAATTTTTGATAACAGCATTGCGTAAACCAATATCAAGAAAAAATATTTCAGGATTTTTTACAATCTCAAGACGTTTATTGGTAAAAAAGGGTGTCACTCTCTTAATGAGAAATGCCTTTTCAAAAATTGTAAGATACTCTTTAAGCTTAACACTATTTACGCCTACCACATTTGCCAACTCATCATAAACAACCAAACCACCTATCTGCAATGACAAAGCTTTAAGAAGCTTATACATCATTGTTTCATCTGGAATATTGGCAATCTCTTTAATATCTCTCAAAAGATAGACACTAAAAAGGTTCTTTAAAATCGTCTCTTTTTCTTCTTTGCTTTTAGCCAATATGACTCTTGGATACCCTCCATAAAGCATATACTCATAAAAGTGGGTATAAATTTTATCTGCCAACACTTTTGAAATCTCATTATCGCTATTTCGCCATATTTGATAGAGTGTTTCATCTTTGGCACGTAAAAACTCACCAAATGAGAATGAGTAGAGATTGAAGATAAAAATTCTACCTGCCAAGTAGCGTACCGCTTCAACAGACAACTCCATAGCAGAAGAGCCTGAAATAAAAATCTTCTTATCTGTTGTATCGTAGATATATTTTAGCCCTTTACCTCCAGATTTTGCATATTGAAACTCATCTATAAAAATATGATCGTATGGTTCTATGTAAAGTGCAATAAAACTCTTTATATCCTCTTCAAACAAAGCCTTAATCTCAATATCTTCAAAAGTTAAATAGATAGGATTGGAAACTTTGTTAGAAATCTTTTTTAATAGTGTTGTCTTACCTACCTGACGAGGACCAAAAATAGCTATGATCTCTTTACTATTTAGATAATTATCTATTTTATCTTCCAAATCTCTCTTAAAATACATTTTAACCCTGCTATAATTTTATTTTTTATCATTATAGCATAGATATTATACAAATTTACAAGCAGATAAAAAGGAGTCGAAGAGATATTGATGATTTCAAGCTTTTTAAAAAAGTGATGGATGAGTTTTTGGCTAAATTTGATGAAGTTGAGTTTGAAAAAGAGATTTTTATATATAATTTTGTATATAAAAAGTTTATGGAGTAGTAATGTCTCCAAAAAAAATTATATTTTTCAGTGGAGCCGGCATTAGCGCACCAAGCGGAATAAAGACATTTAGAGATGTCAATGGGCTTTGGGAAAATCATAAGATAGATGAAGTGTGCAACTTCTATACTTGGAAAGAAAACTTTGAGCTTGTGCATAGATTTTACAACCAAAGAAGAGTGCAGTTAAAAGATGTCAAACCAAATGAGGGGCATTTGGTGTTAGAAGAGTTTTTGAAAAGTATTGTCAAGAGAGTGTCATAAACATTACTCAAAATGTAGATGATCTCTTTGAAAAGGCTGGATTTGAAGAGGATGAAGTTTTACATATTCACGGCGAACTTACAAAGATGCAGTGTTTATCTTGTGGAAATATTTGGAAGATTGGGTACGATGAGTTTGATACAGCAAAAGATAGATGCCCAAAATGTGGCTCTTTGAAGGGAGTCAAACCAAAAATAGTATTTTTTTACGAATCCGCACCTCTATATAAAGATATGATGAAATATTTTGATCTATTATCAAATCCAAAGAGTATCTTGGTAGTCATAGGAACTATGGGAAATGTAGTACCCGTTGCAGATATGATAGAAGGTACTCCAGCTAAAAAAATTCTTTGTAACAAAGAGCCATCTAAGTTTTTGCCGGAAGATCTTTTTGATAAAGTCTATTATGAAAGCATTGAAAGCACAATCACAAAGATTGAAGATGATATAAGCAGTTGGTGGGAGAGTTAAATATATCAGGTTAATTATTTATAATTTTAATAAAATGGAGATCTACAATGAATAGCATAACTCTTTGCAATATAAACAAACTATTTCAAAATAGATATGTTTTTACAGATGAAGAGGGGATTTACTATCTTTGGCAGATCTATTTTTCAGATTTTGGAGCGACACTGGAGATAGTTGCTTTTAAAAAAGTGGACAATAAATTTGTAGAGATCGAAACAACAAAGGTTGGCGAACTACTTGATTATCTAAAATTTAGATTATTAAACAAAAGTGCAAGTGAGATCATAGAGTTTTTTAGATCTCTCTCATCTTTAGAGTTTAGTATTCCAAAAAGTATAATAGAAAAATTTGGAGAAAAGTTTTGCAGACTCTTTTTAAGAGATGCTGATAGTGAGCTTTTGTTTTTAGATACCAATGCAAAACATTGGATAATAGATTTTGAAAAAGTAAAAAACCGAGATAGTGAGTTTTTAAAAGAACCGGATCTTTTTCCTTTTTTCATCTCTGAACTTGGGGTGACTTTAACAAAAGATTTAAAACTGCAAAAGAGTGGCAAAAGTTTGAGTATAGAAGAGCTTGGGAAAATCTATGAAGAGTATAAGTTGAGCCTAATTCCTATCATAAAGAAGAAAGATAAGATTTTAAGAAAAATAGAGGAAGATTTAGAGAGAAGATTTTTTGAATCTTTAAAAGAGATCAAGAGTAAAAAAATATGCGACTATGAGATAGATCCAAAAGTTGAAGTTTTCGATACTCTGCTTGGATATGAGCCTATCTTTACAATCCATTACATAGAAGAAATGTTTAAAGATAAATCTCCATATAGCCTAAATTTTTATGGACTGGATTTAAAAGTAGGGCGGCTTTGTTGGTATGTTTTAGATGCGTTTGGACTAGAAAGTGTAAATGCTAAATTTTACTATTGGAGCGATATAGAGATAAAAAATCAGAAGTTTTTTAAAATTTAAAGCATTGCCTCTATATCTTCAGCAAAAGCCAAATTAAGATATTGGCTATTCAAAAAATCACTCTTTAGAAAATCAAAAAATCTTATTTTCTCTTTTTCATATTTTTTATGTGAAGAATTATCATTTTTTATGATAAGTAGATGATCTACAGTGACATCTTTTAAATCTGTAGCTATTTTTTCCAAAGGATCATTTGAGAAATGAACCAGCATATAGAGAGCAAAATCTATTATCTCAACAGATGGATCATTTTTTAATCTCTGCGGAGTTATATGGTAAACTTTTTTAATGATACTATAGACATTTAAACGATTTTCTTTATAGTATCTCTCCATCTCTTCATATACATTTTCTTGCAAATCTCTCCATCTTTCTTTCATAACCTCTGTTTTTAACTCATAATCTCTATATGGACTCATTTTGTATTAATTCCTTACAACAAAATTTAGTTTTAGTTGAGATAGATAAAATGCCAGCCAAATCCGATGAAATTTAAAACCAACCTTAAACATACTCTTGCTCAAAAAGCTGGGCTGTAAAGTAATCGTCATATTTGCAAGTCCTTTTAATTTCTGCCATTGTAGCTTTACCAGTAGGTAGCTTTTTATATTTATGTGCATTATGAAATAATTGAAATAGATTTAGTGCAAAAGACCTTAGTATTGCTATAGAAAAAGGCTCTTTATAGGCAATATGTTCATCTTCTTCCATTAGCATATCTAAATGATAATGGTAGGTTTCAACTCTCCAATGAGAGATTATTTTATTATAAAAATCTTCGGCAGTAGTTCTAAAATTGGCTATCA